>WQYK01000092.1 GCA_009781275.1 Bacteroidales bacterium
ATGGTCTGGACTGTCTTCCGTCAGGAGCAAATGAGCCAGATATGTATCCGGCCATGGGGGATTGAATACCGTCATTCTCCGCATTAAACGAAAAAGAGTGTAGTACGCAATTATTTGAAATTTCAATAATCTCAGGTAGCTCTGACTTGCTACAGGATGCCACCAAAAGGGCAAAACAACAAAATATGGGTAAAAATCTACGCATTTTGAAATCTTATTTTAATGATTACTAAAAACAACAAGTTTGTCTTGGCCCGACAGGACTACATCAATCTTTGACTGATCGCCTTTAAACAGGATGAACTTACCACCGGGCTTTAAATAGCCCAGCACAATGGCTTTATTATCCTCGGGCGAAGCATGATAGACCGCCCTGATCAGATCGGCTGCGGTGCAAGGTCCGGGGATTTCTGTGAAGTACTCAGACGCCTTTTTGATATACAACTCTTTGGAGTCCGTCTCTTCATCTTCTGCATCGTCGTAAGTCAAAATATCGTAGTAGAGGTCAAAGAGCGCCTCTTTTTCTCCGATCTGTGCGATTATTTTGCTGATATAACGGTTGCTGATTACGATATTGTTTGTGCTGTAATTGGATACGATGTCGTAGTTTTTGGGATTCAGAATCTCTACAACCATGTCGATGCTGTTGGGGTCAAAGTCGGGATCGCTTAAGAGCCGGTTGTTGATCATCTCCTGAACCAAAATCAGGTATGTCAGCGCATCGGCGTCAATCTCCTCATCGGAGAGGTCATCGTTAGAGAGGATCAGGATGCATCTGTGCCCGTTGTGGGCGCTGATGAATTCGTCAATTGTACTGCAAATAAGATCCTTTTCACAAATATCGGTCGCAACCACTTTTTTAACAAAGGGGTATTGTTTGTAATAGCTCTGCTCTTCTAAGTGGTGTTCGTTGTCGATGATTGTGATGTCTAACACTTCCGGACCCTCCTTTTGCTTCCATTCGTTGCTGAATGCCCCAAACCCTTCCATGATCGCGGTGTTTTTGCTGTTGTGTCCCAAAATGATCACATGCTTGTCTTTGATTTCATAATCGGGATTGATCGAGATCTTTAGGTCATTGCCCCGAGGTACGGTTTTGGCGCTGCGCTTATGCGAGGCGCTGTCGGAAAGGTAGTAAAACATAGGTTTGCCGGTGCCGTAGCACGTTACGGAAAGGGGTATCGACTCCAAATGGTTGTCCAAATACTCAGAAATGAACTCTTTTTCTGAAACAGAATCATTCACGGCAGATTGAGAGTGAAAAGCGGCGCCTTTGTGCGAAAACAGGTCGCTATAAACGAGGTTGAGTTCCGGCATGATCGATATTTGGGGAAAAATCTGCCCCAGGATGTGGTTAACGGCCACAGGTACAATGTTGCGCTTGCCTTTTAGCTTTGTGCGGCCGATGATCGTTTCTACCAATTCGAAGGTCCAGTCGTTCTCGACCTCGACAATCACCTGCTGATTGTCCGCAGCCTCCTCATCCGACGCCATCTGGACAACCTGAAGCAGCGTTTTAATGGTAAGAACGTCCCCTTTGCTGAGGATGATCACGCTTTTTGCCTTTTTGATCGAAATATCGTTCAACTGCTTTGTTGACCAGGAATCGCCTTCGCGTACAATGATGGTCAATCTTTTTCTACTTCTGACGTCTTCATTTTCATCTTCTATAGTACATGACAACCGTTCGTCTATGTCATTGAGCACCTCCTCTTTGCCGCTCTCCACAAGAATGACGATCTTCTCTTTGGTTTTTTTGTACAACAACTCATTGACGATCTCTGCCGCGCGCGAATTCCAGTTTAGTATGACGATGTGATTTGAAATATGCAGCTTACGCGAACCTGAACCCGCGTCCTCTATAAAACTGGAGATAAAATCTGTCATATAACCGATGACCGCTCCGGTAAAGACGATCATTCCCAACATCGCGGTGATGACGCAAAACACAACAAGCACCGCGCCTATCTCGCCAATATCCTGCACCACAATCTCCAGATAGCCCGTCAAAAGCATGGTAACGGCATAGTACACACAGTGCCAATAATCTGTGTTTTCCATAGAAGGCGGGGCGAGCCACATAATGATCAGCGCCGCGATGCTGATAAAAAACAGATTTGCTACAAGAATCGCTATAATCACAATCAGCTTAGGCGACTTTGCCGTATAGATGCTGATCCATTCTCGAAGTTTACTCATGGTCATTAATTTTGAATACAGTACTGCAAAAGTACTAAATAATCTTGAAAAAACTCAAAACCTACTTTAGAGTTTCCATACACTATCCATACACTATCCATACACCATCCATACACCATCCATAGCTTTGGTATGATCCGATTTCACCATCTTTCAAGGACAAAATGGCCAAATTGGCCAATATGGCCATTTTGGACATGCTGATTTTGTGATTATTATGAACACCTCTACTTTTGGCGTGTAATCTTTAAATTTTATTATTATGGCACGACAAAAAAGCATGATCAAATTAAAAGGAACCATTGACGGAATTACGTTCTACAAATCTATTGACGGTTATCTTGCACGAGAAAAAGGGGGCGTTGAGGCCTCCCGAATTGCCAAAGATCCGACGTTTGCAAGGACACGGGAAAACGGCGCTGAATTTAAAAACGTGGCGATGGCCGGAAAACTGCTGCGCAACCCCGTTCGCGCATTAAGCATCAAAACTGCTGACTGCCGCATGACCTCCCGACTGGTTAAAACCTTGAATCAGATCAAGAATCTTGACCTTACAAGCGTTCGCGGCGAGCGCAACGTTGCCACAGGCTTGGCCACAGCAGGAGGCAAGGAGTTGTTGAAGGGGTTCAATTTTAACAACCGCTCCCTGTTGGGCGGCGTACTGTTAAAACCATTTGAGGTGATACCCACAACGGGAGAATTGAGCATCTATGCACTTTGCCCCCAAAACGACTTGAGCCTCCCTCAGGGAGCGACCCATGTCGTTTTTAAGAGCGCTCTTGCCATCGTTGATTTTGCCACCGGCAACGCCGTGATGACGGTCTCTCCCCCGACCCGCTTACGCGCTGATGGCATGGACGAGGAGGCTGTGAATCTTGTACCGCCAACACCTCCCGCCATGACCGGCATCAGGCTTAGCCTTTTTTGCATCTTGTTCATTCAGGAGGTAAACGGGATCGACTACATGTTGAATCATGGAGCCTACAATGTGATGAACATTGTGGAGGTGGCGTAGGGTGTAACTTTTAATGTAGTAAGAAGCCTCCGGATGGGGGCTTTTTGTTTTGTTCATTTTTTTACTACTTTTGTACACATTCACACAACACACTAAAACCTAAAAAATATGTACAAGAAACTGTTTTTGCTCACAACTGTAGCCGGACTGATGCTGATAGGCTGCAATGAAGTTGACTGCTGTATTTCGTCTGTGATTGAGGCCGATCCAAGCGAGATCGTCCTTGGCGGCTTAGAAGATGCAACCGAAACCCTTAACCTGACCTGTCCCATTAGCTGGCAGATTACAGGTACCATTCCCGAATGGTTGGAGGTTGGCCCGCCCTCCGGCACCGGAACGCCCGCGACCGTTACCCTCACGTTTAAAGCCAAAAGCAACAACACCACCGGCGCCAACCGTCCTGTAGAAACGCTCACCTTTTTGGCTGCCAACGGCGACAAGTTTTTGGTGACGGTTACGCAGATCGCCATGCCCCAAACCTTCATCGTGCGCTATGAGCCCAACAGAGACCCGACAACGGTGAATAATATGCCTGCCGACCACACCAAAACCAGCGGAGTCCCCCTCACCCTGAGCAGCAACATACCCACCCATGCCGGTTGGTACTTTGAACTATGGAACACAGAGGCTGACGGATCCGGAACCGCCTACGATTTGGGCGACAGCTATACCCTTGACGCCGATTTGACCCTCTATGCACAGTGGACCGACTGGGTTCCCATGCGTACCGTTGAAGAGCTGGCGGCCTTGGCCACCGCAGTAAACGGAGGCAACAGCATGTCCGGCGTAAAGTATAAACTGGTGAGGAATCTTGACCTGACGGATTACCTATCTTCGAGCGGTGGGGGTTACAACGCCGGCAGAGGCTGGATCGCCATAGGAGGCGCAGTTGCGGCGGAAAGGCCGTTTAGCGGAATCTTTGACGGCAATGGCCTTACCATTTCCGGCCTCTATATAGATGACAACACCACTGCCCCAGAAACCTTAAATGTTGGGCTTTTTGGCGCTGTATCGGGAGGAACCGTTCAGAATCTTCATGTGGAGATTGCTGCGGGCGGAATCACCAATAGCGGTACGGGCACCCTTGGCGGCATTGCCGGCTTTGTTACCGCAGGCAGCACGATACAAAACTGCTCCGTAACCGGCGGCCCGGTCGCGAGTAGTACCTCCTATGGCTATGTCGGCGGCATCGCAGCAGAAGTAGGATCCGGTTCCAACAGCATCGTAAACTGTTACACTACGGTGTCCGTCAGCGGCAGAGCTTTTGTTGGCGGCGTGGTGGGATATCTTGGTGGCAGCGTAATCAACTGCGTGGCGCTTAATCCGAGCATCAGCTCTTTCGGCGGCGGTACGACCAATTTTGGGCGCGTGTCAGGCAACACCACAGGCGGGCTAACCAATAACTGGGCTAATCAAGCTATGACTGTGCTCGGCTCATCGGTTACCGACGGCACAGGCAGCAATCGAAACGGCGCAGACTGCGTTGCCAAACCCGCAGAGTCGTGGTGGACAACCAATGCCAACTGGAACTTTACCAACATTTGGACTATGGGGGCGGATGGTTATCCTAAGCTGAAGTAAGGATTTGACTTAAAGAAAGTCATAGAATACTTTTTATGTTATTGGAAACTCTTTGTAAAACCTAAGCAGAACCAATATTTCTGTGCGTAATTTGTTGCGTACAAAGGTTTTCATGTCCTGTTCCAAAAGTTCGCCAAGTCCATAAAGCAAACTGCGTTTGGGTAGGTTTTCTATTGCGTGAATGCACTCCTGTATATAGTCGGGATAGGGCTTTTGTGTCAATTTTTCAATGATTGCCGTTTTTACGGGCGTTTGACGGTTCATCAGCCACCAGCAATCAAAAATATCACGGTCGGCAAGCTCTTTTCTGCCAAGCAATGCAACAAGTTTTTGGGAAAACATATCGCTTATTTTCATTGTTTTAATGCTTATTCCCAGCAGATTATTGATTTCGTATTCATTGTTGTTTTTTCTGTGCGAAATATCAATTTTTAGGTTTCTTTGGCCGTATTCGTAGTCAAGCGAGAGTACATCGCCATAGAATTTTTGTGCCTCATCGTTAATTTTGCCATATTTAAGCAGGATATTTTTAACTTTTGCATAAACCTGTTCGGCTTTTTCTGTCTCAAGCAAATCAAAGTCTAAATCTATCGAAAAGCGCGGTAATTTATGGAAAAACATCAGCGCAGTTCCGCCCTTGAAGCCTAAACAAAAAGCAAGTTCTCTGTCGGAATAGATGTCTGTGAGAATTTGAGTCAAATATAATCTGTGTTTGATGTTGTTCATTGTAGTATCTTTTTGGTTTCCCTCATTAACGAGGTGGAGCTATAAATTGGCAAAATTTCGTATATTGAATTGACATTAAGATTTTTAATGTTATCAAAATAAAAAAAACGATTCAAATACAAAGTGTCCAAAAAAGCGCGTTCTGGCGTTGCGATATTTGTGTTATTTTTATGAATAATTCCTTTTGTATTGAGTAAGATGTCAGGTTTTATTTGCCGATACTGAATCGTCTGTTCATTAATGTTTATCTCTCTGTTCAAATAGCTTATATTTGTAATCGCACTGTCGTACTGATAAACGACGCCGCTGCGCTGCAAAACATAGCTGAGCGAAATATATGTGGGCGTATAAAGCAAACACGCCAACTCTTCTGACTTGTAGCCCTCTTTTGCATAAACCCCTCTTCTTATATTCAGCAATTTCCCTTTTTTTACAAGTCTGTTCAATTTTTGATACAACAAACGATCATTATTGTTGATCAATAAAGATATATCATTAATTCTAAAGACAGTACGACTATCTTTGTAAATCTCGAACAAGATGTCTATTTCCTTTTGAGAACTATACATAGTTAATTATGCTATTATCAGTTTGCAAAGATATATCTTTTTGTGTAATCTTGCAAATAAATAAACAAAGCTGGTTTGTCAAATTATTTACTACATTTGTGCACGTTCACGCGACACACAAAAACCTAAAAAATATGTACAAGAGACTGTTTTTGTCGGCGACTGTAGCCGGACTGACGCTTTGGGGCTGCAATGATGTTGACTGCTGCGTTTCCTCTGTGATTGAGGCCGATCCGGACGAGATCGTCCTTGGTGGCGCAGAGAATGCAACCGAAACCCTTGACTTGACCTGTGCGATAAGCTGGCAGATTGCAGGTACGATTCCCGGATGGTTGGAGGTTGATATGACCTCGGGCAGCGGAACGCCCGCGACCGTTACCCTTACGTTTAAAGCCAAAACCAACAACGCCACCGGCGCCAATCGTCCTGTGGAAACTGTGACCTTTTTGGCTGCCAA
>WQYK01000093.1 GCA_009781275.1 Bacteroidales bacterium
TAAAAAAGCTAACACATCAAAAGGATCCGGATGCCTTTATTCGTGTCATGGACAAGCTTCACCTCTTTTCAAGTAACGTTTACGGGGAGGATTTTGACAAACTTAACGACTACTTTAAAGCAACCAACGCCTACAAAGAACCATCCGAAGCAAGATTGAATATCATATCCAACTCCTCATAAAACCCCTCCCCAAACTTAGCAATAAGCGCTTCCTTTAGAAAACGATAGACAGGAACTCCCTCTTTGTTGCCACGCTCTCGTGCACACACGCACAGATGCCATTGGTGGTAGTTGAGTGCACAACCCGTTGACAGTGTTTGGATCCTCACAGGATAGAGCCAACACGAGACCGGTTTTCTAAAGGTGGTCTTTCCCTCCAGAAAAGCACGCTCAATGGCGCACCAACACGTTCCTGATGAGTCAAACAAGGCATACGCACACTCTGCACCTTTTACCAACGGCGTCACCCACTCTCCATCCGTATCCACTATAGCCACTCCCTGCCCACTTACAGCCTCCCTCCCAGCAGGTGTCATGTATGGAGCAAATGCTTGATATTCACGCTCTAAAATCCCAACCTCATGCTCTTCTAACGGCGCACCACTCTCCCCCTCAACGCAACAATACCCCCTGCACACAGCCATGTCACAAGCAAAACGCTCCGTGAGGAGCGCTGTGGATATTAAAATATCTCCAATGGCAATAACGCGATAGTCACCCATTGATCAAAGAGTTAGCGGTTCAAATCATTGCGAATGGAGTCCATCTGTCTGCGATGCTCAGCCTCCATGATGGCCCTCTCCAAACTCAGGCGCTCCCTCTCTATTCTGGTAAGTGAATCTATCCTTGCTGCACGAATCGAATCCTCCTCAGGAGTAGGCACATAAGGACTTTTATCTAATTTCAAATCCACTCCGTAAGCCAACAACAAATCTCTGTAATAATGTGCAAAGACCACTTGAGATTCAGCAATCTTTGCTGCACCCTGTTCCGTAACGCGCTTCAAAACATCACCTGCTTCTACGAGCATGGCATGGTTGCGCACTCCCTGTTTTAGCCAAAGTTCTGCATAGTCATAATCCAACTTAACCAAACGGTAAAGGTCTCTATCAGACAGCGACTCATACTCTTTCTTATGCCACTTTTCACCCTCATGGTGCATCTTGGCCACCTTTTTGCCAAACTCATTAAGCGATTTTGCATAATTGGTAATATACCTGTACGCCGCCGTATCGCTCTTATACGATGCCGGTAAATCAATCGCAATCGGTTTCACCTTTTGCTCAACCTTGTTACACGCCACCATTAGCACACCCACCAACAGCAGCACAACGATTCTCTTAGTTTTCATCTCAATGTAATTTTTTGTACCGCAAAGGTACAAAAAATTATTTCGAGCACAGCGAGAAATCTAATACGAACCACAAAAAAAACCGCCCCCATCGGAGCGGCTTTTTTTTGTTCATCATATACCCTTTCTAGAAACGAATACCCAACTTTAATTGCGGCAAAGCAATAAATTTAACGTTATGGGCATTGGCATTCCAGTTTAATCCCTCTGAGTAGGTACGCACTAAGGTGTACATATAGCTAAAAGGACGAACTTCAAATGCCATATTCAATCCGGGTAGGAAGTTATATTCAATTCCGGCGGTGATGGCTCCTGTGATGCCAAAAACCTCACCTGCGCGATGATACACGTACGCCCATTCGGCCCATGCACCCAGATTATCGCCTTCACCCGTATAGGGTAGCGTGGCCTGGATCCGTGCATGCTGGAAAGAACCTAATACACCAAGATAGGGGAAAATACGGCCATTACAGTTGTTAAAATAGTAGTTAGAACCAATTCCTACCAGCCAGTCGTTGGTGAGACGTCCCTGCACCCATTTTAGGCCCGAAACATTCTCACTAAAATTAACTGTTGGTGATTGTAAGTGAACGCCCTCATAGTAGTGACGTTGCGGCTGTACGCCAATGTCCATAGTGAACATGGCATTTACCTCTAACCTGTTTGTAACAAAGTATTTTCCTTGAATCCCTGCTATGTTTGCAATGGAGTTTTTATTCAAACTTCCAATGTGGAATACAGCGGCGGGATCCCCTGCCTGGTGAACCGTCAGTCCAGTTCCATCTCCAACCACGCCCAGGTCTGCACCCGAGTTGATATTGGGAAGCAAGTAGGTTGAGTTTTCGATTGGGAAAAACAACCCCTTGCCCAAGACCAGGTTGACTTGGAATTGGCCTGCACGCGGTGCATACTGCGCACTTCCGGAGCGCTCCACCGGTTGCGCCCAGAGGGACGCAACCGAAAGAACCGCTACAAGAAATATGCTTAATTTTTTAGTCATTCTTTAACTATTTATAGTTTGAAATAATGTTTGTTAATATAAAGTCTTTTGTTTGCTCAAGCATGACAATCTCTTTGTCTATGAGCGCAATCCTTTGCTCAGCCCACTTGATGTTTGCATCAATCTCCTTAACCAGGTCTCTGGTAAAGTCGCCGGCCACGTGCCATGCATCTAAGTAGTTTAGAGGATCAACATAGTGAATGCCTAATGCCTCAAACGTCTTGATATTTTCTTCACAAACACCTACTTTTGCTTTCCAGTCATGATAGTTCTTGAATGCTTCGTCATAGTAATTATTAAAGCCCCACATAAAGTTATTGGTTGACCTGTCAAGTGCGTAGAAAGCATCTTTTAAAGCATTTGACAACAAAAGATACATATCTGCCTCATGCTCTAAAGCCAAAATTTCATACTCTTTGTAAGTCACCAATTGATGAGCTACTACCATATTTTGATAGAGTTCCTCTACAACAGGTCTGAGTTTGGCAATCTCCTCGGTAATCTTGTCTAACAGATCTTGATAACGGCCATCTTTGTTCTCGTCATACCAGAACTTGTACTGGTCATACTTGCGGGTTGCAGTAAAGGCTGCGGGAACCAATGAAAGGCGGTTGAAAGCTGCGTTCTCGAGCGTAATAGGCCCACCAGGAGTATGGTAAGGATTCCCAGCAGTAAAGGTCTCCCAAAGAACAGGATTGGCTCCAAGCCATTGGTCATGGTAAACCGGTAATCCTGAAGATAACCAGCGGTTCCAGTTAGGCAGGGTAAACCATGCGCGGTTTCCGGCAATCGCAGGATAGAAAGCAAAGTCCCAAGAACCTGTGGGTGAAAGTGCAGGAGGTGTAAGCAGAGGATCAGCAAAATGGGTGAACTCATAAGGAATATAGTCTCCTCTTGTCCAGTAGATGTCAACTCCATTGACCAAAGAGGGATAGAGAGATGCGTTCTGTTTTTCCGGCATAAAGGCAAAGGTGTCAGGATCGGAATTATAGTAATCTATAATCAATCTCCATCCGCCTTGTGCGCCTGTTAAATGAGGACTGGTACCAACTTGATGGGCAATCCATGGTGGAACCGGCACGCCGTCTGCGTTATTGATCATCGGAAGAGGATTAGCTGTGCTTAAGTACAATCCATTACCTTGTCTCCATGTATCACCTGCATTCACAGTAAAAGCAGCTGCTAACCATCTGGCGGTAGTATAAGCGGATTGATCAATAACATCCCATTCTCTATGGTAAGGGTAGTACAAAGCATAATCGTCATCTTTTAAGTTTTCCCATGCCATACCCCAATTGAGGTACTTGATACGCAATGCATTCTCTGTGCTAACCAAATTTGAGAAAATGGGGTTTGACAGATTGCCAATAGGAGCCCACTGGGTAGCGCCGGTATGCCTTGTGGTTTGGTGCCATTCGTTAATATTGAATAAGTCGCTGAGTCTATTACTTCCATTACCAAGAACCCTTGAGGCGAGTCCAATCATATTGTATGCATTATCCGGAACGGTTCTGGTTGTGTTAGCTCTACTGTAATACGAATAAACGGTTGCACGGCTTCCAGGATTGTTAGCATCTCCCATAGAAGGATTAGATTTGTAAGAATAGATACCGGGATAGTTAAGTGCATATGCGCCTAAGAAATCCCCAAAAATTCTTTGATTTACCGTTACGCCGGCAGCATAGCCATCGCCAATGCTCAAAATACCGCTACCAATACTCATTGGCGCCCTGTCACCAAACAAGTAGTAGATCAAGAACCACAGGTGATACTCCAGAGCAGAGTTCGGATTGTACTGTTGCATAGGAGGACCTTGTCCATAAACTCTTGGGCCCAAGAAAGTAGCCGCTTGCTGATAGAAAGCGGGCATAACCGCGCTAATACCGGTCATGATATCATGGGCAACGGCAATTCCACGTATGGTGTTGATGATTTTTTTCACAGTCTCGGTATTGGTGCTGCCCCATACAAGGTTTAGCAATGCTTCGGAATTGAGCCAAATACCGCCTAAGATCGGGGAGAGCTCACTTGTTGCATAATTCCAACCATTATGAGTACCTGTAATCACCTCATTCAAAACCACCATATACCTCTCAATTAACTGTTTTTGTACATAGTAGAGGAAGTTTACGGGGAAAATCGCCATCATATCCCTCACAGCATTGGGATCTACGGCCGCAACCATCGACAATGCGTTTTCATAGTTGGTCGGAGACACGCTGACCTCACCGTTGGTAGCCGTTCTTAGCAAAGTAAGGAATGCATTCCAAGTGGTAAAAGCCATGTCATTGTCAACGGTTCTGGTGGTAACACCCATGACCAGAGGCCTGTTACCTAACCTGACCCAGTCGTAGGCTCTGAGATAGTCGGCAGCCGTCACACCATAAAGATTTTTGTAAGCGGTTAAGGCAGCATCGTAATCAACACGCTCCTGATTCCAGTTAGGTCCGCCGGACACGATTGGATAATTAGCCTTCCAACGATTGTAAGCAGCTTGATACCTGTTGGTATAGAGATTTTTGTAATACTCGTGATCATCTAATTCCATGTCAGCATTTGCCCAACCCTCAATAGTGTTGATCACACGGTTTCTCACAATAAACATAGAGTCCCTGACCAACTGCTCCATGGTATTTTTGGTGCCTAAAAGCGCTTTGGTTCCAAAGAGTTCGCCTGCTGCATAGAGAGAGTATGAATTGTTGACAACTCCGGTAAAGATATCTACAGTTTTTGCAGCTCCGGTTGCGAGATCCAATCCCTGAGCTACTTCAACGCCTACTACTGTTCTAAAGTAATCGTCGGCAGCTGTGGAGAACACGTTGTCAAAGGATACATCATGCAAGCCACCAAAATAGTAAGCATTGATAGCCTCTGCCCTGTTCTTAATCAAAACTGCAAGGTTAAAGTTCTCTTTGTCAGCTTTTAAGCGGGCGGTGAGAGATTTTTGAAAAGTCTCTTCTATGTCATTGTCCAAGGTAGCAGCATAATTGGCATACTGGTCAAGAGTCATATCTTTAACATTTGTCCAAACGTTAAACATGTACTCCCAATAGATTAAGCGGAATTTTGCATACTCCAGGTCATACTGTAGTTGAGCCTCAATCCTGGGCACGTCTACGGTAAGATAGATAACCCTTCTGGCCCTTTCTGCACCTAAGAAGTCCTCCAGACCTGCTCTCTCAATGTACAAACGACGAAGAGATGCAAGGAGGTCGTCCAAAGCGTCAATTTTGTTTTCAATCAACTCTACTTGAAGATCCATCAACGCATTGAGATAGTCAAAGTGAGCCTCCATGGTTGCAATACGCTCTTCTTCAAGAGCTGTCAAATATTCTTGAGTCTGCAAGTTCCAGAAAGCGATTTCGGCTGCGATTCGCGCCATCATGGCCGCTCTTTGAACTTCGTTCTCAATCCTTAAAGCTTCTGCCTCTTGTGCTCTAAAAGCTGCGTGTTGTCTGTAGAGCTCGGCATCTTGCTCAATGCGTTTTGCGTTGGCAAGAACTTCCTGAAGCCTTCCTGCCTCAACAATGGCTTGGGCATTAATAAGCGCAGTCTGAGCCTTCAACAGGTCAGTCTTTGCTCTTTGGATGTCTTTAATGGTCTCCGGTATATCATTACTGATACAGCCGGCAAATAGTGCGCCCACTAACGTGAAGACCGCACAAAGTTTTAAAAATTTTTTCATGCATTAAAAATTTTAAGTTAAACAATGAATTTTGAAATTTTAATAATTTATTCTTTTTTAGTTATTTATAATTATGTGAATTGTTGCGAATCTATATTCTGTGCAAAGATATTATAATATTTGATACGTCAAAAAAAAATGTTAAAAAGTTGTTCAAATTTTCTCATGGAAGGGTCAGGCCACCCCCGAGCCCTCTCTGTGGAAGAATGTAGGTATTGGCGCTTCCGCTCGCGTTCCACCACTGACTCCAGTTGGGGTGGTTTACGATCTCAGCCGGAATCTCTCCGGTCAAAATATTGCTGTATAGCCTTAGCACGCGCAAGGAGGTGAAAGGAAGAGCGCTTGTGCCGTCCCAGCCCCACTCCTTGGGAATGTTTCTGCCGGAGCCGTCCTCTGCATTGCCAAAGAA
>WQYK01000094.1 GCA_009781275.1 Bacteroidales bacterium
ATTTGTGCCAGTTATTATTCCCGTTGCGAAACAGTTTGCTATCGTGCCACCGCCATTACCTCCCGATATGCCGCCTGCCCCTCTGACCGAATATCAAAATGTTATTAATAAAATATCTGACCGAAACCTGCACAATGCGCTTCAAGAAATGCAGGTGCGCTACGATGTGCAGCAAAAAGAATTAGAAATCGTGCAGCAACAGGCAGAAATAGAGCGGCAGACCACTATCCGCAATTATTCCTTTATGGGGCTTGGCGTGGTTATCATCGTTGCAGGGCTTATGGCAATCATTCTTGTTCAGCGCAATAAACGCAACGCCGTGCTGTCGGAAACCAACGCCACCAAAGACAAATTTTTCAGCATCATCTCGCACGACCTCAAAAACCCCGCCTTTGCGCAACGCGACGGCTTAAAAACATTGATGGATTATGCCAGCAAAACAGATAAAATAGACGCCTACACATTATCTAACTCACTGAGTAAATTGTACAAGTCAGTAAACGGAATGATTGAGTTGCTTAAAAACCTGCTCAATTGGGCGCAGTTGCAAACAGGACGCACCACGTATCGACCCGTGCGGTTCAACCTTATGGAAGCCATACAGTCCGACATGGGCGTAATCAAAAGCATGGCAGAGCGCAAAAACATCACGTTTGATGCGCAAACGCCTCAAACCGCCTTGATTACAGCCGACGAAAACATGCTTGCAACCGTTGTGCGCAACCTGCTTGCCAACGCCGTCAAATTTACGGAAGAAGACGGCAAAGTATCGCTCGAAATTACCGAACGCGGCGATAAATTCATCGTTTCTGTGAGCGACACCGGTATAGGAATGACACACGAACAGTTGCAAAATCTATTTCGTATTGACCGTCAGCAATCAACCCACGACACAACCGGCGAACAAGGCACGGGGTTGGGTTTAATCGTTTGCAAAGAGTTTCTCGAAAAACACGACAGTCGCCTCCATGTGGAGAGCCGTGAGGGTGTGGGGAGTAGGTTTTGGTTTGAGGTGGGGTAGCGGGATAAAAATATAACGGTAAGCCATAAAAAGCCGAACGCACAACATGGCAGTTTGGCAAGCTGCTGGAACGATACATCTATTTTTTTCGATTTTTCGATTGCTATTTCCAAAAAAGGTTGTACATTTGCGCCAACAGTAGTCGTTGCCATCCCATAAGAACTGGCGCGGCTCATTTTTTTTATAACTACAATGGACAAACCGGCTTACACAATTTCCGAACAAATTGCGTTGCTTAAACAGCGCGGTATGACTTTCCGCAATGAAGCGCAGGCACATAACCTTTTGAAAAACATTAGTTACTACCGCTTGAAAGGGTATTGGTGGGATATGCAAATTGACCAAACACAACACGGTTTTCAGCCCGACACATACTTTGAGGATATGATAGAACGTTACGATTTCGACCGTCAACTGCGGCAAATTCTCTTTGGTGGAATCGAACAAATTGAAATTGCCGTGCGTTCCAAAATGATTTATCATCTATCCATCGCCTATGGCGGTTTGTGGTATCTAAATCCCGACTTGTTCGATGAAACAATACGTGTTTATGATGACAGAAGCACAACGGCACACGCAAAAGTATTGGAAGATTTGCAGAAGGAATTTAACCGAAGTCAGGAAGATTTTATAAAAAACCATCAGCGCAATTATCCCGAACAACCTGCCGAAGCATGGAAAATTTTAGAAGTTGCTTCGATGGGAACGCTTTCAAAACTTTACAAAAATCTGAAAGTAACCTTGCCTGAAAGAAGTGTGATTTCTAAAGAAATGGGTATCAATTCTCCGCATGTATTTTCCGGTTGGCTCGAAGCCATTGCGTTTATCCGCAACGTCATTGCCCACCATTCGCGCCTATGGAGCAGAACAATGGTAAAACGCCCAAGTATGCAACTGAACAATCCTGCAGGAGCATGGTTTGCCAATGCGCCCAAACAGGGACAAATTGACAAACCGTTTTCAACCATTTCCTGTATGGTGTATCTTTGCAAACAACTTAACCAAACAGATGAGATAAAGCAAGAAATCATTGATTTAATTGATTTATACCCAAATGTGTCGATTTACAAACTCGGCTTTTTCAATCATTGGCGCACAGAGACGCTGTGGAGCAATTGAACCTGTTTTAAAATCGTTTCGTTAGTGACGCACGAACAGTTGCAAAATCTATTTCGCATTGACCGTCAGCAATCAACCCACGACACAAACGGCGAACAAGGCACGGGGTTGGGATTAATCGTTTGCAAAGAGTTTCTCGAAAAACACGACAGTCGCCTCCATGTGGAGAGCCGTGAGGGTGTGGGGAGTAGGTTTTGGTTTGAGGTGGTGGTTTAACACCACCAAACCAAGTTCTATTGCTCTCCCAGCGGCGTAAAAAGATATCCGCCCTTATCATCCAATTGCAAAGTTCCCAAACCGGGATAGGCAATGTGCATGCCGCCCACAATGTAGTCGTTAGCCACAAGGTATTCGAGCATTTTAAGGCGCGCTGCCACAGCAGCCGTAGCATCTGTATCGTACGTTACGGCCACCTGCGGATAGGGCATCTGGAACGCCATGGCGTGGGTCATGTCGCCCCAAATAGCTACATTGTCAATAAAGTAGACAGTGTGGCCGGGGGTATGGCCATAGTTTGACATCGCTTTGATGTCGTCAAAAACGGGTGTGGGCGCATCGTCTCCCGGCTCAAAGGTAATCAACTCGTACTGCCCAATGATATTGCGTACATTTTCGTTGGCGCTTTGCGCTTCGCGCTTTGACATCATGAGCTTTGCATTGGGGAATGCCGGCTTGCCGTCACGGAGCAATCCGCCAATGTGGTCGCCATGCAGGTGGGTGATGAGAATGGCGTCTATCGACTCGGGGGCAACGCCCGTACTTTGCAAACCTGAGGTGAAGAGTTCCCGTCCAAATGCAACGTCAATCAGAACGTTCTTGCCGCTTTTTGTACGGATGAGAAAAGCGTTGGTGGCGCTGGGGTAGGTGTTGTCGGGGGCCACTTGGGCAATCATTTGGGGTGTTGCACCGATTAGGATGTTCAGTCCTCCGTCCCGTTGTCCCTCTGAGAGCAGAGTGACTTGGGCTGTGGCTGTCTCATAGGTAAAGGTGTTTTGTCCTACAGCGGCAATAGCGAACATCATGGTAAAAATCGTAACTATGGCTTTCATGTTGTTTGTTTTTGGGATAAAGCTTTAGAATTGTTCGAGTACCTCAATACGCTTATGAATAGGCGGATGAGTAGCAAAAAGGGTCGAGAAGCCGCCCTTTTTCTTGAGTGGATGCTCAATAAAGAGTTGCGCTATGTCTTCTCGTGTTACCGATGCAACCTTTGGATTGCCCGAAATCTTGCGGAGGGCTGAGGCAAGTGCATGCGGATTCTTGGTCATTTGGGCAGCTCCGGCATCGGCCATGTACTCCCGCTTGCGGGAAATGGCAAAACGCAGCAACAACGCAAAGAGGTAGCCAATGGCAGCCAAAGCAATCACAATCAGAAATAACACCATGGCGCTTTTGTCGTTCTTGCTGCTGCGGCTGCGACCCGGTGAAAACCACAACGCCCTCATGGCAGCCTGCGCAATAAAGGTAAAGATGCCGACAAAGATGATGGAGAAGATTAAGAGCCGCACGTCGCGGTTGCGGATGTGCATCAGCTCGTGGCCAATCACGCCCTCTAACTCTGCATCGTCAAGCGTATTAATAATGCCGCGCGTTAGGGTAACGGTGTAGCTTTTCTTGTTGATTCCACTGGCAAAGGCATTTAATGAATTGTCTTCGATTACGTTGACTTTGGGCATGGTCATCCCCTGCGACATGCAGAGGTTTTCCACAAGGTTGTAGACGCGCACGTTATCGCGCCTCTGGAGTGGTTTAGAGTTGGTGGCGCTTGATATCATCCAAGAATGGAGCGAGAAAGCTACCATAAACCAAATGGCCGCAGCCCCCGCAACAATGGGCGCGGAGGAGGCAAAGGCTTCCCTGGATGCCATCATATAGAAGCCGTCAGAGTCGTAGCCGGGCAATTGCGGATAGACGATGGCACAGAAAGCCCATGTCAGTCCTATCAACAATGCGGGAAACATAATCAGCAGAAGTATCGACTTAAAATTATTGGAACTCTGCTGACGAAGGAGACCAACGTACTTCATCTATCTAGAAACTAATTTTTGGTGTTGCTTCATGGGTGGCGCGCTCGGAGCCCAAATCAAACATGGCCGCTTTGGAGAAACCAAACATACCCGCAATGAGATTAGAGGGGAATGTTTGAACCGCGTTGTTAAACTCTTTGGTAGCAGAGTTAAAGAAACGGCGCACAGAGGCCAATTTGTTTTCGATGTCTGACATCTCCACCTGAAGCTGCATAAAGTTTTGGTTGGCTTTTAAGTCGGGATAAGCCTCTAACGTCACCTTTAAGCCGGCCAAAGCGCCGGAAAGCTGGTTCTCTGCCGCGATTTTCCCGTCAATGGTGGTGGCGGAGACCGCCTGATTACGGAGCTGGATTACGCGCTCCAGTGTCTCTTTTTCGTGTTTGGCATACCCTTTTACTGTCTCCACAAGCTGAGGAATCAGGTCATAGCGTTGTTTGAGTTGAACGTCAATGTCCGCAAAGGCGTTTTCGCGGTGGTTGCGCAGTTTTACCAGTTTGTTGTAAACACTCACAAAAATCAGGACCAACAAGACGCCGGCCACAATAAGGATAATAGTTGTTGTAGTCATAATGATGTTTTTTTAATAATGTTTTCTATTTTTTATTCTGTTTTGTCGGTAGGTGGATGGTGAACGCGGATAGCAAAGTCGCTGATTACATTCATATAGTTAATAAACGCCTCGTAAGGGGTGCTATAAGGATTAAAGTACTTGTGGACAGCGCCGTCTGAGAAGAATTTGGTGCACATGTAGTAGAAATGGTCGCTCGCCTGTAAATTTTTAAAATCGGAGTCGATTTGGGGGTTATTCCTCTCCCTGACCGCATCTTCCAAGGCGTAGAGTTTGGAGAAGGCTTCGTTTTGCAGCTCGTTCCCAAGCCACGCGCTCACATCGCGCTCTTCATCTGCCCACGAGATGGCAAAAGGAACGTGCAAGGGGGCAATAGGCTGATGCTTGGTAGCGGCTTCAGACGGAGTAAGAAACTCAAAGTCGCCTTTTTGAAGTATCGCAGCGGGCAGGTGGCGCATAAATTCAAAGATGCCTGTGGACATGGGTTGGTGCTCCCCAAACGTTTCGTAATCCATGAAGAGGTTGATGATTTCGTCGTTTTGGCCCACGCTTCCTAACCAGTCGGCAAAGTTACCGGCGGTAAGGGGCCACTTTTCCCAGTCGCGGTTGGAGAACCTAAAGGCGATGTCGTCGCTCAGGTTAAAGTTGCGCAAGAGGAGTTTGAGTTTTGGATTGATGACATTTGTATAGAGGAAATGGGGACTTTTCCATCCCAAAATGTGCTTTGCGCCCTCTGCAAGCATGGCCTGATAACCCATATCGGCCACAGCAGCGCCAATGGTGTCAGAGTAGATAAGCTCCGTATTGCGGAACGTAACAGGCCTCTTTCCAAAGAGCCGCTCTATGGTACCGGCATGGAGCGACACCTGCTTGCGAAACTCATCCTCAGAAGCCAGCGAGGCCAACGAATGGGCAAAAGTCTCTGCCAAAAACTCGACACAGCCAGTCGCAGCCAGCGATTGAAAACTCTTGAGCACTTCAGGCGCATACTCCTCAAATTGCTGCAACGCAATGCCCGATATGGAGTAGGCAATCTTAAAGTTGCCATCATGAGCGGCAATCAAATCGAGCATCAGTCGATTCATGGGGAGGTAACAGCGCTCTGCGATACGCTCCATAAAGTTTCTGTTGGCAAAATCGTCAAAGTAGTAGTCGCTTTTACCAATATCAAAAAACCGGTACTGCCTTAGTCTATAAGGCTGATGTACTTGAAAATAAAAACAAATCGTCTTTTTCATACTATGATACTTCTTGATATATTTGGGCCACTTTAGCGGCCGCATGATCCCATTTTAAAGCATTGACCTCATCCAGTCCGCAACGCACCGCCATTTGTGAAAGAGCGGGATATTGAAGCAGACCGTAAATAGCGTCCGCCATGGCGTTCACGTCCCAAAAATCGATTTTGATGGCGTGGCGCAACACCTCTGCCACCCCCGATTGTTTGGAGATGATGGCGGGTACATTCGATTGCATCGCCTCCAAAGGAGAAATCCCAAAAGGCTCAGATACAGATGGCATTACATAAACATCGGAATAGGCGAACATCTTTTGCACGTCTGCGCCCCTGAGGAAACCGGTAAAGTGGAACCGGTCCGCAATGCCCAATTTGGCCACCCGTCTGATAGAGCGGTGAAACATATCTCCGCTGCCTGCCATTACAAAACGCACTTTTGAGTACCTTTTGAGCACTTTGGCTGCCG
>WQYK01000095.1 GCA_009781275.1 Bacteroidales bacterium
AGCAAAAACCCTATTGTCGACAGGAGCGTTTTCTTGCCCAAGAGCGTCCCGCTCTGAACGTCTTGCCGGAAAAGCCATTCCAAATCAAGCACTATCGCTGGTACACCGTAGCTAAAAACGGACATCTCTATTTGAGCGAAGACCACCATTATTACAGTGTGCCATATTGCTGGATAGGGCAAAAGGCACAGGTAATCTATACATCGCACTTGCGATGGCGTATTGAGTCTGCAAAGAAAAACGCCCCCGGATGTCTTTAACAGGGTTATAGAAATGGCAATAGAAAATGGAATGTACTCATACCGTTCGATAATGAACCTCATCCAAAATGACGCCCAAAACCGGCAGGAACAGACTCAGGAAAAACCACTGCCATCACATGGTAACATACGTGGAAAAGAGTATTACAGGCAACTGAACATAAACTTTTGACAGAGAATAAATCACAATACCTAAAAAATCAAATCTAAAAACAGACAAAAAAATGGAACTAATCGAAAAGAAATTAAAACAATTGAAATTAAGCGGGATGAGCCGAACATGGCAATCCCTTGAACAGACGCGCCGCGTTCACGAACTCTCCTTTGCCGACGGGCTGCAACTGTTATTGCAGGGAGAGGCCGATGAACGCAGCAACCGGCGCTTTGACCGATTGCACAAGAATGCACGTTTTCGCTATCAGGCATCTGTGGCTGAGTTGGGCTACGATGCGCATCGGGGCATGGACAAAGCATTGATAAGTGAATTGACCACCTGTCAATGGATAGAAAAGGGTGAATCGTTGCTTATTTGCGGCCCTACAGGCGTGGGAAAGAGCACGCTCGCAACTGCCTTGGGAACACAGGCGTGTGCCATGGGATTTAGCGTAATCTATTTCAATACACAAAAATTGATAGCGCAAACAAAAAATCAACGCCTTGAAGGAACTGTATTGAAGTTCTTTGATAGAATTGCAAAGTGCAGACTGTTGATACTTGACGACTTTGGACTGACTCGCCTGCAAGGTCAGCAGCAATTGGACATGCTCGAAATCATCGAAGACCGGCACGGTAAGGCATCAACAATTGTAGCAAGCCAGCTGCCTGTCAGCAGTTGGTATGATGTATTTGGTGATGAAACCGTTGCCGATTCATTGCTCGACAGACTGGTTCATGCTTCGTACAAAATCGAACTCAAAGGTGAAAGTTTAAGAAAAAAGAAGTAATTTCGTCAATCATTTTTGTTCTTTGATAAAAACACCCAAATGGGGGGTCAGCATCTCCGAAAGGGGGGTCAGCATTGCCGAAATGTCCAGCTTTTTTTCATCCCATTTGGAATAGTCCGACTTTTTCTCTATATTTGCAGAAAATAGATGGATGATGGAAAGAGGGCGACTTATTAGTTTTGATTGGGCTGCAAAAGGATTGTTGCGGCAAAAGGCAAATTTTGTGGTACTGGAAGGATTTTTGTCCACTTTGATGGAGGACAACATCAAGATTGTGCGGATGCTGGAGAGCGAGGGCAATAAAAAACAGTCGAACGACAAGTTCAATCGGGTAGACATGCTTGCAGAGAACAACCGCGGCGAGTTGGTCATCATCGAGATTCAAAACAATCGAGAGTTAGACTATTTTCACCGTATGCTGTACGGAGTCTCCAAGGCAGTTACAGAGTATATTCATGAGGGGCAACAATATGCCAGCATAAAAAAGATATATTCGGTCAACATTCTTTACTTTGAGCTGGGGCAGGGAGAGGACTATCTATATCGTGGTCGCACCGATTTTCGTGGCGTCTTCAAGAGCGATCAGCTCAGGTTATCTGTTCTTCAGGAGAAACAGTTCAAATGTAGTGAAATTGGCGACCTATTTCCCGAATATTTCATTCTTCGCATAAAAGAGTTCGATGGAGAAACGGATACCCCATTAGACGAATGGTTCTCTTTTCTCAAAACGGGTGAAATCCCCGAAGATGCAAAAGCGCCCGGCCTGCCCGAGGCAAGAGAGCGTCTAAGGCGCGACAAGATGAGCAAAGCCGACCAGCAGGAGTACGATGCCCACATAGAAGCGCTGCGCTATCAGAAGAGCGTGATTCAAACCAGCCTGATTGAAGGAAGAGCAGAGGGGAGGGCAGAAGGAAAGATAGAGGGAAGGATAGAGGGAAAGATAGAGGGAAAGATAGAAGGTAAGATAGAGGGAAAGATAGAAGGAAAAGCAGAAGGATTAGCAGAGGGCGAAGCCCAACGAAGCCAACTTCAATCCCAACTTCAAACCGCTCAAGCAGAAAAGGAAGCAATTCAAAAGCTTGCCGCAGAGCAAGCCGCCAAAATAGCCGCTTTAGAGCGCACGTTATCCGCAAACAAGCAAACCGCGCGGAGTGAGTAAACATTTATAAACAAAAAGCATCACGTATATGAAAAAAACAGTTCTCTCGTTTCTGTTTCTGGTATTGGGCATTCACCTGTTTGCACAAGAAATCGTCTATTGGAATTTTGAATCAAAAAAACTTGACGACAATACTTTGGAATTGGTCATGACCGCTTCCATTGAAAATGAGTGGTATATCTATAGCCTCCAGCCCGGAGACGGCCCCATGCCCACCACCTTTACCTTTACATCAGGGCCAGAATATGAGCTGATTGGAGGAGTAACAGAGCGTTTTGTCGCCAAAGAGAAGTATGACGAAGGTTTTGGAAAAAATGTAAAAACATTTGAGTTTTCGGCTGTGTTTGTGCAAAAGATTAAGAGATTAACCGATAAGGCATTTACAGTGAACGGCTCTGTTCTTTTTCAAGCCTGCAGCGGAATGGAGTGCACCATGAATGAAAAGAAAATTGCGGTGTCTGTGAAAGCAGCCGACCCGATACAACCTGTACAAACAGTGCAACCTGTGCAACAAACGGAAACTCAGGCGGCTGTACCTCCAAAAACATCCCGAAAGCCAGAGGCAACCGAAGAAGCTGTAGTGCTTACTTTTAACGAAATAGAACAAACAGAGCCCATACCAACCGAATCAATACCAACCGAATCCGTAACCGTTGAACCCGTCATAACCCCTCAAAAACCACTAAAAGAGTCCATTTTGGGTTTCATATTGGCAGCGATTATTGCAGGTTTAGCCTGCATCCTTACTCCTTGCGTATTCCCCATGATTCCCATGACGGTGGGCTTTTTTGTAAGCGGCTCCAAAAAACGGATGCAAACGGTGACCAAAGCCATTATATTCTGGTTGTCGGTGGGTTTGGTATATGGAGTTGTGGGATGTATTATTGCCATTTTTAAATCGGACAGTTTTGCGCTCATTGTTAGCACACACTGGATTCCAAATCTGATTTTTGCCTTCATGTTCATCCTCTTTGCCGCCTCTTTCTTTGGCATGTTTGAAATCACCTTGCCCATAGGCATGGCCAACAAGGCTGACCGTCAGGTGGACAGGGGAGGGTACATCGCCTCTTTCTTTATGGCGATTGTATTGGCGATTGTATCGTTCTCTTGTACAGGACCCTTTGTGGGCTCATTGATTTCGGAAGCGGTGAAAGGAACGGCTGTCATCAAGCCAATCCTCGGATTTGTCTCCTTTGGATTGGCCATGGGCGCACCTTTCCTCATTTTTGCCATATTCCCCTCTGTGATGAAAAAGCTGCCCAAATCGGGCGGATGGCTCAATGCTGTAAAGGTGGTGTTTGCCTTTGTGATGTTGGGATTCTCGTTAAAATTTATTGTCCAGGTTGACAACTATTTTGGCTGGAGCCTGATTAGTCGCGAGGTGGGCATTGGATTTTGGATGGTACTGACCTTTTTGATGGGTTTCTATCTCTTAGGCAAGATAAAGTTTGCCCACGACAGTGACGTGTCTCATGTCTCAGTTCCCCGTTTACTGTTTGCAATCATCGCGTTTACTTTTGGCGTCTACTTAATTCCCGGGCTCTTTGGCGCCGACTTAGAGACGGTATCGGCCTTTCTCCCTGCCAAGGAGGAGCGGACTTTTTCTGCAACTACCTCCACCGACGCCCTTACTCCCAGTGGGACAATACCCAAATACGCCGGAGAGGAGTCACGCATGTCGCTGCCCGACAACATCCCCGGATTTTACGATTTGGAGGAGGCGATCGCCTACGCCAAAGAGGTGGACAAACCCATTCTGCTTGACTTTACCGGTATTTTTTGCTCTAACTGTAAAAAGATGAAAGCGAGTGCCTTTAAAGACCCGCGAGTGGTTGAACTCATCAATGCAGAGTATGTTTTTGTTGCCCTGTATACAGACATTAGAACAGGGACACTGGCACCCATGAGCAAATTTTACGCCACCTACCAGTTAGAAAAATTTGACGTACGCAGTCAGCCCTACTTCGCCGTCATCGACAGCCATGAAAACATCTTGATCAAAGGGCTTGGTTATGCCGGAGCAGATGAGCTGCTCGGCTTTTTGCACAAAGGATTAACAACGTATAGATAAACAACATGAAAAGAGTATTTTGTTTTATAAGCGTAGTATGTGTGTTGTTGTTTTCCTGCTCAAAGGACAACAAAAAAACAGACACACATCAACAGGAGCCCCCTTTTAAGGTCTCCAATTGGAATGGATTGCCATTCAGTGAGAGCATCAACCTGGTGGGTTTGCCACACGGTTCATACGCATCATTTGATCGCCCCGGTGGTTTTCCATCCTCAACGTACGGATTCTCAGAGTATACCTGGGAAATAACCGGAGAGATAAAAAATGGAATCATGATCATCGATTTCCCGGATAATGGTTTTAAACTGACTTCAGACTATGAGAGTTTTACAGAAGGTTTGACCATGAGTCAGATTTTTATTCAACAAAAAGATAACAGGAACCTGGTAGTGGGCTTGCATAAAAAAGGAGAAAAATTTGATAGCCGGGTTTACATTTTATATGTGGGTGATGATTTCTCCAACGATTTGGTAACATTTAAGTCTGGTTGGAATTTTGTCGAGACTTTTTACAATCCAAACTGGTTCTACGGCAGTGATGAACCATTCTGGCTCATTGGAATCATTACCCAAGATATACATACTGTTTTTAAAAATGGATATCGCTGGCAAATAGAATTCTGGCTATAATGATCTTAGTAAGGCCTACACCAAAAACCTGAAGTCACCATCCCTAAAAATAAACCTCTCTTTCTCAAGTATCTCCAAATAGCTCATCGCGACTTTTCTATTTGTTCCCAACAACTCCCTGAATTCGCTCACTTTGACGCCATTAGCGTTGGTCGACAGGTATTTGTAAAGCATCTTTTTTACATCCGATACGCGATGTATGTGAAACAGTTTTTTGTCCTGTCTATACACAACTCTCGTCTCCACCAATCGATCGATAACCAAAACGGGGACTTGAACAAGTTCATCCTCATACATACCCTCAAATCCATGCCCCATAATCAACGTCTCTGCTGTTTGAATCAACGCTTGTTGTTCCTGATTCACCACAGGCTCATATCCGAAAATGTTCCACCTGTTGTTGGCTTGTAAGATGAGGCCCTCTTTTTCCATCTGAGTCAAAAAAAGATTGAGGGCAAGCTCATTACTAAGATGGTCTTTATAGATTCTTTTGTCTTTAAAAAGATTTCGGATTTGCTCCTTGCTGACTCCTGATGAAGAGAGTGGATTATCTAAGTTGTGCTGATTGATGTGGGCCGTAATCACTTTGGAGCAGTCGTGATACAGTTTTTTCGTGAATATAAGGTTGGCGCTATGATGCTTGATACAGATGACTTTATCCGATTGATGGATGATTTGAATAATGTTCTCTTCCGATAGTTGTAAAATGCTGCTAAAGTAGCTTGCATCTAAAACGTAAATACTCTCATTTACTTTATAGTGCAGATATGCAGCCCTATCTCCAGCAATGGGCAAAATGGCTTCGATGAGCTTCTGAGAGATTCTTTTATGCACAACCGGCACGGGGTCAATAACAAAACCACCCGCAATGGTCTTGTCGTTTGAGGTATTTCTTAGTATAAAATGATCATTGATGCAAAAATACCACGGAGTGTCCAGCTCTAATTGGGCTATATCAGCATGAATCACCCTTACACGCACCTTACATTTACAGGTACCTGTAAACAACAACGCCTCAAACTGCGGAGCGTTGTTTTCATCGTCAATAAACGTTAGCCGGGCGTCGATTCTTGCGGTTTTGGGGATTTCATGTTGGGCAATGATGTTTCCCACTTCAATATCCTCTCTTTTGATGCCGACAAAGTCCAACGCCACCCGGCTCCCCTGAACAGACGAGGCCACGCTCTCTGCATGACGCTGAATGTTGCGCACCTTTACCTTTTTGTTCTTGGGAAGAATCGTCAGGTTATCCCCAACATTCACCTGATTGCCCAAAGCTGTTCCGGTGGCAATAGTCCCAAATCCGGCTACGGGAAAGAGCCTGTCGACA
>WQYK01000096.1 GCA_009781275.1 Bacteroidales bacterium
CAAAGTTAATCGCAAGGACTCCTCCTGCTTCTGCAAAATAGGCGCCGGTGCTTCCGGAGGGTTTTTGTAATCCGTTAAGGCCATACTTGGCCAAGGTGGTGGACGATGGCCAACCGGTACCGATGTCGTCGGTGCCTAATACTTTGTTTTTGTCGCAGCTCATGAGCATGGTGGTTACTGCAAGGCAGATTCCGATAAATAGAAGTTTTTTCATAGATGTTAAATTGTTTAGGTTAGTAAATGTTCATTTTTTAAGTTTACTACTTTGTAAAGTGTTTTTTGGTTTTTTTGATAGAATTATTTTGGAACCATTGAAAGATAAATTAGAAGCCCCTGTTTACTCCTTTGTATTCTCCACTTTTATAATAAAGCGAACAATCCTCCTCTCTACCTTGCATCGTATTATAATTAAAATAAAGCATTTTTCCCGAAGTATTAAACTCATACCTGTCATTATTTAATTTTTTAATATCCATTGTGGCCGGCGCATCCATATCACCACCACCGGAGTAAGAATCCCCATTCGCATAAAGTACTTGCCAGGCTTCTATAGGAAAATTCCCTTCCGGTAAAGTATTTCCAATTGACAAGCCATGAACTCTTACGGAAAAATCTTTACCGTAAAAAGTCAAGATTGACATACCGGCCATTGAGTGTACAACGGCGTAATCCAACCAAAACTTTGCAATACCGGCCATGAAATACCCTCCTTCGCCGCCGCACAATTGGGATATATATTCTACTCCCTCCATGGTATATTTTTCCGTATATTCGTCGTCTTTCTCAAAATTTACCCAAGCGGCTATCTTAGAAACTACACGGTCTTTTGGAAGCCATAAGGACCATTCACCATCGCTGCTTGTCTTAAGGAGCCATCCAAGAGGTAATAATCCTTCCCCCCCATAGATATTATCTGACGATTCAACCCATATACTTGCTCGCGGTACCGGATTTCTGTTACAATCTATCACCCTTCCTTCGATGAGCTTGGTTAATTCGAGAGGCGCTAAATCAATATCCGAAAAATGGGTTACTTTTCCCACATAAACTCCGCCTTGAAGCGTGGCAACGCCCTCCTCTACCCAAATTCCCTTTTGTTCGTCGAATGACGAAACGGGAACAGTTGTCGGCAGCGTGGCGCCGCTCATCTCTGCGGGAACAGACAACGTTACATCGGCAGGCACTCCGCTTTTCAACTGCAAAGGATTGTTTTGATTATCGGCAAGTTCTACCCCAATAATCCCAAAAGAAAGCAGTATGACTTCTTCGCCCGCTTTGTTTATTCCCGCATGGTTGCCGCCCGCCATCATCAGATGAAAATTCTTGGCATAGGGGTCAAGGTAGCGCATGTCAACTTTAACTGTACCGCTGTAAGCCGAGCCGTCTTTCTTCATTATACCGTTAGGTGCGATAACCACTTTTGCGCCTGCAACCTGTAAAGTGGTTCCGTTTGCTGCTTCAAAGGTAGTTTGCAAACTGTTGCCGGTGTTGCCCTTGGGAGTCAGAACAGCCTCAATATACATGTCATCTGCCTTGACCCCTGAGCGTGTAAGGGTAAAGTATCCGCTCTTTTCTAATTTAACTATCACGCGGTCGTTTACCACATTTGCCTGTGTGAAACTGAATGTGCCATCTGCACCGCTGGTTATGCTTTTTGTACCGGTAGTTACCTTTACTCCGTTCAATGGACTACCATCAATGTCTTTTATAATACCCTCTAATTTCACATCTACCATAGTAATTACAGGATTGGGGTTGTCGGGGTCATCGGGGTCAGGTTCAGGGACTGTGTCGCAGCTCATGAGCATGGTGGTTACTGCAAGGCAGATTGCTGTGGCAATCACGTTCCTTAATTTTGATTTGGTTTTGTATATCATTGCTTTGTTCTTTGGATAGAATTATTTTGGGACACTGGCATATTTATTTTACCGTTGCATACGCAATTACTGCCTTTCCATCTACTGCATTTCCTCCGCTTCCACCTACTGCAACAAAGGTATCGTTGCCAAAAGCAATTGCGTTAGCATAGGTCTCCATGTTGAAGGGTTGGGTTTTGGCTGCTGTCCAGTTTGATGTTGGGTCGCCGGTATAGTAGATGTTGTTGCCGACGGCTACGTATATGCCTTTTCCAAGGGCGATACCATTAAAAAATGCGTTTGGTGCTTTCGTATTTTTAGTCCACGTGGCAGGATTGGTAGCATAACCAATTGTACTGCCAGTGCCTACAAGGACAAATCTGGTTCCGTCAAAAATTATGTCATTCAAGGAACGAGTCTCAAACGGGCGGTCATTTACTACTGTCCATGCGACGCCCGGATTGGGTGAATATGCAATACTGCCGCGTATGCCCACCGCCACAAACGTATTGTTGCCATACGCCATGCTATAAACAGTTTCTCCATCGTCAACTTTTGGGGAAATTTTACCTTTGCTCCAACCGCCGGAGAGGTCTGAAGTGTAAATATAATTATCTTCATAACCTGCGGCAACATAGTATCCGTTGGCGTGGATGATGGTACGGTAGGGACCATCATCGGCATCAATATGTGCACGCGCCCATGCTTGGGCGGGGTCGATTGCATAGGAAACAGGGGAAAGATGAGGCGCCCATGCCCCAGTTCCTGTTACCGCTACAAAACGGCTGCCGTCGTAAATAATTTCACCAATACCATTGGCTCCCCAACTGTCATTTGCAACTATCCACGTTTTTCCATTATCAGTGGAAACCGCTACTTTGCCTCTTCGGTCGCCTACCACAAACTTTCCGTTGCCAAAACCGACACTGGCAATTTCTACAAGGTCGGGAATTTCAACTTTTGTCCACGTTTCAAGCGAAGTTGTTGTGGTACCATTTCCGTTACCATTTTCGTCATCGTCTCCGTTCATGTCTTCACAACCCGAAAACATCATACTTGCTACTGCGAGGCAGGCTATCATTGCCACATTCCCCAATTTGAAACTTCTTTTTGTCATTTTTTGATAGAATTATTTGGGGACAAAGGTAAACTGTGCAAAAAAGGCGTACATCACCAATTTTGGTGAGGCGGGGTCACTAATTTTGGTGAGTCGTTCAAGAAAAAACGTTAACTTTGCTGCCGTACTGCAAAGAGACCCATGACCCAACAAATCAAAATCATAGTAGTTGACGACCATCGCCTTTTTCGAATGGCCATCAAGGGCGCGCTTGGTTCCGATATTTGTGTTAGTGGAGAGGCAGATAGCGGAGAGGCGCTCTTTGCCCTGCAGGCGCTCTCTATTGCCGACCTTGTGTTGCTCGACATTAATCTGCCGGGGATGAGCGGAATAGAAGTCGCACGTTGCCTTAGGCGTGATTTTCCTTCTATTAAAATCCTTGCCATATCTGCAGAGAACAGCGCCCAAACGGTCAAATTGATGGTTGAAGCAGGCATCGACGGTTTTATCAGCAAACAGAGTGGCGACATGGACGAATTGTCCCAAGCCATCCGAGCGGTGGTGAGCGGCCTGGAGTATTTTGGGCGCGATATTGCTTCCGTTATCTATGAAATCTATGTTTTGAAAAAAAAGGGCGATACAACCATCTCCGAATTTACAGAACGCGAGAAAGAGATTATTCACCTCTGCCGAGACGGAATGTTGTGCAAAGAGATAGCCTCCCGCCTCGGTATCAGCACCAATACCGTCAATACCCACAAAAAGAATATATTTCTCAAGCTTGGCATCAACACCACCATGGAGATGGTGCAGTATGCCATCAAAAAGGGGATTATCGGATAACCTTTAGCTCGTAATTTGTGCTGCGGCCGCCTTGCGGTTCCTGTTGTAGAATCTCTTTTTGGATTAAATCTTTGATGTCGCGGATGGCTGTGTCCTGAGAGCATTTACAGATTTTTGCCCACTTGGATGTTTTTAGTTTGCCCTCAAAACCGTCAAAAAGTTTGTTGATAATAAGTCGCTGTCTTTCGTTGATTTGTGTTTTTTCATGAATGGCCCAGAATTGCGCTTTTTGTAAAATTCGTATAGTTGCATCTTCAGAAGCCAGTAAAGCATTTTTCATACAAGTCAAGAAAAAATGCAACCACTCGGTAATGTCACTATCGCTGTGTTGAACTTTTTGTAGTACTTCGTAATATTGCTTTCTTTTTATAAGTATTTGGCTTGACAAACTGTAAAATCGTTGTGTGCTTTTTTCGGCTCTGGCCAATTGCATGTCGCTAATCGTTCTTGCGATACGTCCGTTGCCGTCATCAAACGGGTGAATGATGATAAACCAAAAATGAGCAATCGCAGATTTGATAATGGCATCGACGCTAAAATCTGAATTAAGCCAGTGTAAAAATTTATCCATTTCGGGTTTTACAAACTCAGGCTTGATTGCTTCGTAATGTACTATTTCCTGACCCATTGCTCCGGAAACCACTTGCATTTCACCGCTGCGGTAACAAGCAACATCGATTTTATATCCACCGCTATAACCACTCGGAAAAAGCGCATTATGCCAACCAAAAAGGCGTTGCTCAGTTAGAGGCTGTTCGTAACGTTGTGTGGCGTCAAGCATCATTTCAACAATTCCTTCGATGTTTCTTGCTGACTGAACCAAGCCTGCCGTATTTATTCCCAAACGGCGAGCAATGGAGGAGCGAACCTGGTCAAAATTCAACAGTTCGCCTTCTATTTCGGATGATTTTAGTATGTCAGAAGTGAACGTATTGAGCAAGGTCTCCTCTTTTTGTGCAAAACCGACTGTACTCATGAACCCATTTATTTTCCCTTGTAAATATTTGACTTCGCCGTACAATTCGCTAATATCTTGCTCATTCCAAGTAAAATTAGTCCAATTATTGTGTTGATAAATGTATGTGGGCATTTCAATAAATTTTTGGCAAAGATAGAACTTTTGCGGAGAATAATTGACTTATTCTACGCAAAAATGCGGAGAATAATCGGTTTATTCTCCGCATTTCAATCATGCGCTATCTTGTTCCGGGCTTAACGCGGTGGACGTGGCCCACGGTTATCGCCGCCGCCACGACGGTCGCCACCACCACGACGGTCGCCGCCGCCACGGTTGTCGCCACCTCTGCGGTCGCCGCCGCGGTTGTCGCCGCCACCTCTATGGTCTCCGCCACCGCCGCCTCTGCGGTCGCCGCCTCTGCGGTCGCCACGACGACGGTCGCCACGGTCATTGCGGCGCTCACCGCCTCCCGAAGGTGCACCTACGCTGGCTGCAGCAGAGGTTCCCACGTTGGGAGAGAGGTCACGCTTGCCGTACACTTCGCCGTTGCATATCCACACTTTGATGCCCAAAACGCCTACCTTGGTATGCGCTTCTGCCAAAGCGTAATCGATGTCTGCGCGGAAGGTGTGCAGGGGGGTACGTCCCTCTTTTAACATTTCTCTACGGGCCATTTCGGCTCCAGCCAAACGGCCGCTAATCAAAACTTTAATACCCTCTGCGCCCATACGGATGGTAGAAGCCATGGCCATCTTAATCGCACGGCGATAAGAGACGCGGCCCTCCACTTGGCGGGCAATATTGTTGGCCACAATGGTGGCGTCCAATTCGGGGCGTTTAATTTCAAAAATATTGATTTGTACCTCTTTGTTTGAAATCTTCTTTAACTCTTCTTTGAGCTTGTCTACTTCCTGACCACCTTTTCCGATGATGATTCCGGGACGGGCCGTATGAATGGTTACCGTGATCAACTTTAAGGTACGTTCAATTACAATCTTAGACAAGTTGGCCTTTGCCAGACGCGCTGTGAGGTATTCACGAATCTTAGCGTCTTCCAATATCTTGGAGGCGTAATCATCCCCGCCGTACCAGTTGGAATCCCAGCCGCGAATAATACCTATACGGTTGCTAATAGGATTTGTTTTTTGTCCCATATACTTTTACTCCTCTGATTTTTGGGTTTGTGGTTTCTTATCTAACACAATAGTCACGTGATGCGAACGTTTGCGAATGCGGGCGGCGCGTCCCTGAGGGGCTGTGCGGATACGCTTTAATTGGACGCCTTCTCCCACCATAATCGTTTTAACGTGTACATTTCCGTTTTCAAGTTCTTTACGATCCGCTTCGTTTTTAGCTTCCCAGTTGGCGATTGCCGACTTGAGCAACTTTTCTAAACGTATCGATGACTCCTTTTTGGTATATTTTAAAATATCCAAAGCGCGATTTACCTCAACGCCCCTTACCAAGTCTGCGACCAGGCGCATTTTGCGGGGTGAGGTAGGAACGTCATTCAGCTTGGCGTAAGCTGTTTGTTTCCTTATTTCCTTTTGCCTTTCGGCCATTTCTCTTTTTCGAGCTCCCATTTTTGTAAACTTTTATTTATTAACGATTGCCCGAGTG
>WQYK01000097.1 GCA_009781275.1 Bacteroidales bacterium
GAGAAAGTAAGCTACGTCTCCACCGGCGGCGGCGCCATGCTCGAATATTTAGAGGGTATTGAGCTTCCTGGGATTAAAGCGGTGAAAGAGTAACCTACACCGTCATGATTTCCTTCTCTTTAGCAGCGAGTAATTCGTCAATCTTTTTGATATAATTCTCCGTCTCTTTTTGAATCAGCCCCTCGTTGTCTTTGGCCACGTCCTCGGGAAGCCCATCTTTTTGCATCTTTTTAATCACCTCAATCTGGTCCCTACGAATGTTGCGTATGCTTACACGGGCCGATTCACCTTCGCTTTTTGCCTTTTTTACCAAGTCTTTACGGCGCTCTTCCGTTAGCACGGGCACATTGATCCTGATCACCTCGCCATTATTTTGGGGATTGAACCCAAGATTGGCGGCAAGAATCGCCTTTTCGATAATCGGAATCATCTTCTTCTCCCAAGGCTGAATCAACATGGTGCGAGCGTCTGGCGTAGTGATACTTGATATTTGATCTAAAGGAGTTTGCGTTCCGTAATAATCCACAGAAACTCCCAGAAAAACAGCCGGATTTGCTTTTCCGGCCCTAAATGTAGCCAACTCGTCGGTAAAGTACTGTACCGCTTTTTGCATCTTGACCTTTGTGGTCTCCAAAACTTCTTTGGTTTTTGCTATATCCATTGTATTTTTTATTTATGATTGTCAACCCAATTCCGTCCCTATCTCCTCCCCTTTCACCAACCTCAACAAATTCCCCTGTTTATTCATATCAAAAACCACCACCGGCATCCCATTCTCCCTGCAAAGCGTAAACGCCGTCATATCCATGATTTTTAAATTTTTCTCCAACGCCTCATCAAACGACAGCCGACTGTACCTGACAGCCGTCGGATCTTTCTCGGGATCTGCGCTATAGACCCCATCCACACGCGTACCCTTAAAAAGTGCAGTCGCCCCCAACTCAACAGCCCGTAAAGCAGCCGCCGTATCGGTAGTAAAGAACGGGTTGCCCGTCCCACCAGAAATCAGCGCCACTACGCCCTGCTCCATCATCTCTAACGCCTTATCCCTTACCCAGTAACGAGCCACAGACTCCATCGGTGTTGCCGAGAACACTTCTGCCTTCTGCCCCGCCGAATGGAGGGCGCAACTTAAAGCAATGCTGTTAATGGTTGTGGCCAACATGCCCATTTGGTCTCCTTTAACCCTATCAAAGCCTTTACCCGCTCCCGATAACCCCCTAAAGATGTTTCCTCCCCCCACCACAATGGCAACCTGTACGCCGCAAGCGCATATCTCTTTGATCTCTTTTGCGTATGCCTCCAAAACATTTGGATCGATACTTCGACTGTCCATTCCGGAGAGACTTTCTCCGCTCAGTTTTAATAATATACGTTTATATTTCATTTTTGCTTCAACTATATCATACAAAAATAGCTAAATATTATGAAATAACCAACCAAGCCTCTATCTTTGTCTCTTGTTGTACCACTTACTGCGGTTGAACTTTATGGCAAATATCTTCACCTCATCCATAGGCAAAAAGCTCATCATGAGCATTTCCGGATTGTTTCTCATCCTCTTTTTGCTTGTTCACCTTTGCGCCAACCTAACCTCTCTGGTGAGCGCCGACCTCTTTAACCAAACGTGCCGCATGATGGGTTCAAATCCCTTTATTTTGGCCATGACGCCCGTCTTAGCTGCCGGAATGGCCATCCACTTTTTAGTTGCCGGCTTGCTCACACGCTACAACTTTACCGCACGAGGCGCAAGACGTTATGCCATCAGAAACAAAGACGGAGCCATCTCCTGGGCGTCCAAAAACATGTTTGTGCTGGGACTGATCATTTTGGGCGGTCTGGCGCTCCATTTGCTCCACTTTTGGTCAAAAATGCAACTTAGGGATTTTATTGGCGGCGTGGAGGTTGATCCTTATGAGCTGCTACGCTACTACTTTAGTCAATGGCACATTGTAGTCATCTACATTGTTTGGATTGTTGCCCTGTGGTTTCACCTGACGCACGGCTTTTGGAGCGCTTTTCATACCATGGGGCTTAGCAATCAAAAGTGGCTCAAACTGCTGCAAACAGCTTCCTACATTTACGCCACAATTATTGCCGCCGGTTTTATCACCATAGTAATCGCAGGATGATTCCATCAGATACAAACCACTTTGGGGGCGGAATGGTCATCGCTCCCTTTTGATCAACCAATAAACCTTGCTGCAACAAGTGTGCCGACTCCCGTTCAAAGTGGCGCCTGATCTTTTGATCTGGAAAAGCTCGGTAAAACTCCTCTCTGCTAAAGCCCTCCAACGTCCTTAGGCGCGTCATTACAAATTCGTTGTATCTTTTTTGATGGCCAATGCGCTCCTCTTTTAGCGCCAACCGCCCCTCTCCCAAACCTTTTAAATAACGCCACAGCGAGCATACGTTTGCATGGCGTGCCGTTCCGTCAAAAGAGTGTGCCGACGGTCCAAGTCCCAGAAAAGGGATCCCCTGCCAATAGGCGCTGTTGTGCTGCGATCTGTATCCTTCCTGTGCAAAATTTGAGACCTCATACTGTTGCAAACCTTTAGCCGGCAACCACTCTTGAAGCAACGCATATTGATCAGCCGCCGCCTCTTGTTCCATCGGTTTAAGCCGACCCTGTTGCACCATTTTATAAAAGCTTGTCCCCGGCTCAATTCCCAACTGATACGCCGACAGGTGCTCAGGCGCTAACGCCAACGCCTGCTCCACGCAACGCCCCCACTGACGATCTGTAAGTCCATGAAAACCAAAAATGAGATCAATGCTCACATTTTTAAACCCGACGCTACGCGCCGCCTCCACCGCCCTTATTCCCTGTGCCGCATTGTGCCTGCGGTTCATCCACCGCAAATGGTCGTCCTCAAACGACTGAATTCCAATACTCAATCGATTTACTCCAAAATCGGCCAACGTCCGGCAATAGTTTGGTGTAACGTCTTCCGGATTCAACTCTACAGTGATCTCTTTGAGTTGACATTCCCACAGTTTTTGAACACGCTCAATCAACCCGCCCAACTCCTCAGCTTGATACAACGATGGGGTGCCGCCGCCGATATAGAGCGTACGGGGTAAATCTATATAGTTGCGCCGCAGCGCCATCTCCTCTTTGATCGCTTGTAACAATATGGGCATTTGCCCTCTTGGTCTAACCGAATAGAAGTCGCAATAGGCACAAAACTGTGCACAAAACGGAATATGAATATAGAGGCCTGCCAATGGATGCGACCCACTATTTGAGCTGCACCTCTACCGATCCCAACTTTGTTTCTGTGGTGTAGACCTCTGCTGTATAGGTGCCCTTCTTAAAGATGCCGGGCTGTCCAAAGTAGATACATATCTCTACATCAGAGCCTTGATAATCTACCTCGCGTGAAGCGGAGAAGATCAGCGTCTCTCCTGCCGATGTAAACACCGACTCTTCACCATCCGTCATCAAGATGCCGTCCGGCCCCTTTACACGAATATAGACTTGGCGCGGTCCCTTTCTCGCAATCTCATTCTCCATCAAAAAGAGGCAGCACTTGAGTTTTTCTGTACGGCTCGATCGATCGGTATCTCTGCCGTTAGACATGACCGCTGTCAAGTTATAGTTGCGTCCTTTGACTACAGAGCCCACCTCTACCTTTCTTGCATACTCGTCTGCTGTGCTCCTGAGCGTATTATACTCCCTCTGAGACCTCCGTGCCTCGTCCCGTGCCGCAATGGCCTCCTCGCGCAAGACGGTATTTAGCGTGTTTAACGAATCGATCTGTACAATATAGTGGCGCATGATGCTCCTAAGGGTTCCCAACTCTTTCTCGTACTCCCGGATTTTAGCCCTGTTGGTCGCCTCCGTTTTTTGTACCCGCTCAATCAGTTGATCCACCTTTTCCCGTTCCATATCTAACTGAACGTTAAGACTGTCGCTTAAAGAGCTTAGTTGACTGTAATCCTCGCGCAGCTCTTGCAACTGAACCGTTAAGTCCCCTTTTTCGACCTGCAAGTCCTCGATCATTTTACTGCGGTCGAACCAAATCCATGCCAATACCCCTGCTAAAGCAACGGCAATCACGGCAAGGCCGATCGTCAATCCTTTTAACTGTTTTTCGCGACTCTTATGAACGCGATGTGTATAAGTCTCTTCCATAACAAATAAATATAGTACTGCAAAAATAGAAAATAATCTCTATATTTGCTTTTTAAACAACAAAAATCATGCTATACTTTTTTCGCGCCTTCAAATTCTTCCTCTATGTTTGCGTGCTCTGTTTGGCTTTGTTTGCTTTGGTTTTCTTTACCTCCGACCATGGCGACCTCACCTTTTGGGAGATGACCCCACGTGAAAACCACTGGAAACTATTGCTTTTTCTTGCTGTATTTGCCGGCGTCTATCCACTTTTTCGTTTTACTACACGTAAAGTGTACCTCAATCGTCCTTTTGAAGAGGATCGCGACATGCTTATAGAACCCATTCTTCACGCCAATTACATCATTGAACGCACTGAGGATAAAAAGATAACCCTACGCTCTAAGAGCGCCTTTACCCGCTTTATCCAACTCTACGACGACCGCATCACCATCGACTTCTCCGACAATCCGATTCTCCTCATCGGCCTGCGCAAAGATGTCTTGAGGTTTGCCCGCAGCATGGAGTATTTGGTGCGACAAACATAGTTAGTGGAAAAAATTTGCCAAAAATAGGCTTTTATTGGAAAAAATTTGCATATTTGCAGTCTCAATCGTTTTTTAGTGGAAAAAATTGGACATAGCGAACTTATTTTCTCCTCTTCTGATAGCGCCATCTCAAAGCAAATACGTAGTGCCTTAAAAGAAGGGATGATTAGAAAAATTGCTCCGCGTTTATATAGCGCAAATTTACGCGATTCAGAAGAGACGATCATCAAACGTCACTTTTTTGATATCCTCAAGTGGCGATTCCCCGATGCGGTGATCAGCCATCGAAGCGCCCTGGAGTTGCGACCGACTGAAGGCGGTCACTTTTTTCTGACCGGTAGTTATACCAAAAAGATTACAGATTTAAAGGGCATTACGCTTCATGTCATGGAGGGGAGGCCTGCGTTGGGGTCAGATGTGTATCTTGATGGTATTTGGGCGTCATCAGAGTGGAGGTGGATGTTGGAAAACATGCAGGCTTCAAGAAAAAAGGGAGGTGAGTCAAAGACCTTTCCCATTGAGTACATAGAAGATCGGCTAGAAAAAATCATCATCAGAGAGGGCCACGCAGGTATCAACAAATTTAGGGATAAAGCCAAAGAAGTGGCTTTGCAATTAGGCTTCAACGACGAGTTTAACAAGTTGAATGCCATTATCTCCGCCCTATTGAGCACACGCCGCGCCGGCCTATTGCGCTCCGATTCCGCCAAAGCAAGAGCTGCAGGAGCGCCTTATGACGCCAAAAGAATCGAGTTGTTTGAAATTCTTTATGATCGACTTGCAGCATACTATTTTCCTGAACGACCTGACAATAACAGATCCCAAAAATCATTCCGTCTCTTCTCTTTTTTTGAAGCCTATTTTTCAAATTATATTGAGGGAACAAAATTTGTGGTCGAAGAGGCCAAAAAGATTGTTGATACCGGCATTGCAATGCCCAAAAGGGTGAAAGATTCTCATGACATCTTAGGTACATTTCAGATTGTATCAAACAGTTACGACATGAGTACTACGCCCTCAACCGCTCACGATTTGTCCAGGATACTCAAACAGCGACACGCCACCATGATGTCAGGTAGGGCAGAAGAGGTACATGCAGGTATGTTTAAAGCACAAAACAACCGTGCCGGAAGCACCGAGTTTGTAGATTTTACTTTGGTAGAAGGAACGCTAAGACAGGGATTCAAATACTATGCAGCGTTGACTGATCCCATGGCAAAAGCTGTCTTTATGATGTTTTTAATTTCTGAAATTCACCCATTTACAGATGGCAATGGGCGTATTTCAAGGATTATGGGTAACGCAGAACTGGTAAAAAACGGCCTTTCGAGGATTATTGTACCAACAGTATTCAGAGAAGATTACATTCTTTCTCTAAAAAAGCTAACACATCAAAAGGATCCGGATGCCTTTATTCGTGTCATGGACAAGCTTCACCTCTTTTCAAGTAACGTTTACGGGGAGGATTTTGACAAACTTAACGACTACTTTAAAGCAA
>WQYK01000098.1 GCA_009781275.1 Bacteroidales bacterium
AGAACCACCTGTCAAGGTTGAGGTCTCAGACGACATTCTGCACCCTGAACTCTACGAACAGCTTCGCTCCTGGCGTTACAGACTGGCTAAAGAGCAAGGCGTCCCCGCCTACGTCATCCTCTCCCAAAAGGCGTTGATAGGCATTACCAACTTGCTCCCACAAGATTTATCCCAACTGCTCAAAATACCGGGCGTGGGAAAAACAACCCTCTCCCGTTATGGAGAAGAGATCATCCAAATGGTACAACAAACATGAAAATCCTCTTTATCATCCCCGGCTCCGGCGACGCTTTCTACTGCGGCAACTGCTTTCGCGACTACTTATACGTAAAAGCATTGCAGCACGTCGGACACGAAGTGACCGTAATGCCGCTCTACCTCCCCCTAACCGACAAGTCATTTAACGCCAACACACCTCTCTTTTTCCCGGCCACATCCTACTACGTAGCCCAAAAATTTTTCCCCAAAGGAAAAATGCCCCGTTTTTTAGAAAAAATCCTCAGTTTCCCATCCATTCTGCGCTTGGCCTCATCCTTCTCCGGCACCACCTCCGCCAAAGGAATGGAGCAAATGACCCTCTCCATGATAAAAGGCGACGACCCGAACTTTTCAAAAGAGGCTAAAAAGCTGATTAATTGGATTCTGCAGCAGACCCATCCTGATGTTATCCACCTTTCAAGCTCGCTGTTAATTGGAATCGCCAAAGCAATAAAAAGCCAACTGAACATCCCAATTGTATGCTCACTACAGGACGAAGGTATATGGATTGACAACCTTGAACCCCACTATGCAAAACTAGCCTGGACCTCCATCCACAACAACGCACACCACATCGACCGCTTTGTCACCACAAGTGAGTGGTACAAACGGAAGATAGCCGCGGTCGCCGACATAGTCTACCCCGGCATCCCCACCCACAACTACTACGCCCCTGACTACCCCCAAGACCCAACGATAGGCTTCTTCTACCGCATGAACCAACTCAACGGCTTAGATATCCTTTGCAAAGCCTTTGTGCAGCTAAAGAGGGAGAACAGAGTGAAAAATTTGAGGCTACGAATCGGAGGAGGCTACTCCTCGACAGACAAAAAATTCCTCAAAACGCTCCGCAAAATGGTAAAGCCATACAAGGAGTTTGTGGAGTGGTGCGATCACTATCGCCTTGAAGAGCACGCAAAATTTTATGCGCAAATCTCCGCGATATGCGTTCCGATTACTTTTGAAGAGAGTGTCGGGTTGTATGTATGCGAGGCATTTGCGGCCGGAAGGCCCGCCATTGCGCCCGATACGGGGTCGTTCTCAGAGATTGTGTCTAATGGAGGGGTCTTGTATCATCCCAACACGCCTGAGGCTTTGGCTGAGGCGATTGATGGGTTGTTTACGGATGAGGGATGCTATGCACGGTGTTGTGAGGGGGCGGTACGGTTTTCGAGCGAGCGGTATGAGGGTGAGAGAGTGGGGGGGAGGCTGGCTGTGGTTTACTCTTTGCCCATCGACACCAAAAACTCCTCATTACTTTCGGTGCGGAGCAGTCGGGTGCGCATAAACTCCATGGACTCTACCGAGTTCATGTCGGCCAAATAGTTGCGCAGAATCCAGACCCTGTTAAGCGTCTCTTTGTCGTGGAGCAGATCGTCGCGGCGGGTGCTGCTCATGGTGACGTCAACAGAGGGGAAGATGCGTTTGTTAGAAAGCTTGCGGTCTAACTGCAACTCCATGTTGCCGGTGCCCTTAAACTCTTCAAAGATAACCTCATCCATCTTGGAGCCGGTGTCGATGAGGGCGGTGGCCAAAATGGTCAACGAGCCACCGTTTTCTATATTACGGGCGGCGCCAAAGAACCGCTTGGGTTTTTGCAGGGCATTGGCCTCCACACCTCCGCTCAACACCTTACCCGAAGCAGGCTGCACGGTGTTGTAGGCGCGGGCCAAACGCGTAATGGAGTCCAGCAAAATCACCACATCGTGACCACACTCAACCAATCGTTTTGCCTTCTCCAGCACAATACCGGCCACTTTAACATGGCGGTCGGCCGGCTCATCAAAGGTGGAGGCGATCACCTCGGCGCGAACGCTTCTTGCCATGTCGGTGACCTCTTCCGGACGCTCGTCGATCAAAAGTACAATCATGTACACTTCTGGGTGGTTATCGGCAATGGCGTTAGCAATATCTTTTAACAATACCGTTTTTCCGGTTTTGGGTTGGGCTACGATCAATCCACGTTGTCCTTTACCAATGGGAGAAAATAGATCAACTACTCTGGCAGATAGATTGTTGTGTCCATTGCCGGTCAACTTGAACTTCTCATCCGGGAAAAGAGGGGTGAGAAAATCAAAGGGAATGCGGTCGCGGATATATTCGGGCTCCCTTCCGTTAATTTGGTTGATTTTTACCAAAGGGAAGTATTTATCTCCCTCTCTGGGGGGGCGAATCTCTCCAAAGAGGGTATCGCCGGTTTTTAGCCCGTATATTTTAATTTGCTGGGTAGAAACATACACATCGTCAGGTGAGTTTAGGTAGTTATAGTCCGAAGAGCGTAAAAAGCCGTACCCTTCCGGCATCACTTCGAGCACACCTATTGCGTCAACAACCCCTTCATATTCGTTTTTTTTGAACTGATTTTTTTGTTGATTCAAATCTCTACCTGTTTCACGGGGAGTTTGTTCTTCGACTTTCTCGATCTTTTCGGTATTTTCTTCTGGCAAATGCTCAGGTTCCAAAGGTGTAGGTACTGCTATGGCAACAGGAGCGCCAAACTGGTTCCCAAACTTGGTTCTTTTACGTCTTTTTTGACGGCTCTTTTCGGGGCCAGGTACCTTCTCTTCTTTAACAACAGGCGGAACCACCTCTTCCTGAACGACCGTTTTTTTAGGACGTCCTCTGCGTGGTCGTTTTGGTTCGTTTGTCTCGGACGGGGTATTGGGAACAGAGACAGGGGAGGCCGGAAGGGTAGGAGGCGCCGGAGCCGGATCAGGAGTTGTGCGCTCCTCTTTATGAGTATGGTCTTGAGTTTGCCGAGATTTTCGCCCTCTCTTGTGTTTGGGTCGCGGCGTATCTGTTCCTTGGATGGCTTGTTCGTCTAAAATTCTGTAAACCAAATCTTCTTTTTTAATAGAAGTAACGCGTTTCACTTTCAACGCCTCTGCAATAGTCCTGAGTTCATCAAGGTTTTTACTGCTTAATTCAATAATATCGTACATGTGGAAATAAAAAAATTACATGGAAAAATCCCAAAAAGAGAAACCTTCTGGCGGTGCAAAGATACAAAAAAAATCGATTCTACAATTATTTTGCCACAATCAACTCAATTTCTACCAAAGCATCCTTTGGTAATCGGGCCACCTGAAAAGCTGCACGGGCAGGAAAAGGGTTGGTGAAAAACGTTGCATAAATCTCATTCATAGCTGCAAAGTCACTCATGTCAGCCAAAAAAACCGTTGCCTTAACCGTTTGAGACATTTGAAGTCCGGCAGCCTCCACAATGGCTTTTGCATTAATGAGTACCTGGTAAGTTTGTTCGTGTATTCCACCAGGTTTAAAGACGCCTGTAGCAGGGTCAATAGGCAACTGTCCCGATACAAATAAAAATCCGTTTGCACACACTCCCTGACTGTATGGCCCGATTGCTTGCGGGGCTTTTTCTGTTTGAACGTTTTCGATCATAATTGTGTTGATTATATTTACATATCCCAGAAACTGGCCTTTTTATCGTACTTCAACAAGTCTGATAAAGTCGAAGACTTTGCACGAATGCTAAAACTCCATTGCGACCATTTTCCCTGAGGTACCCAGGAAACCGATATCAAAAAGCAGTGTAAATCGTATGTAGCAGACAATTGGGTGGTAGAAAGTTTCATTTTCATCATATCGACCCCAGTTGTAAGGGTCAAGTTAAAATCGTTGGTCAACTTGATTTGAGAGTTGATGCCTACTGTCTGCAGGTGGTTATTTACCTTTTGTTGGCTACCGTTGGTGAACTGGTACGAGTTGCTGTATGAATAGTTATAGTTTAGGTTGACAGACCAGGGCAAGTCAGGAGGCATATAGTAAACCCATCCTTCCGGAATAAACTCACCCGTGATGGGATGCGTATAGATACGTTTATAGGTGTTGGCCCCCGACGCTCCTCCTTTTCCTGAAAATTGATAACTGAACGAAAAGCCCGCTTGAGTCAAACGAACGAGCTTGAACCCACCCTCCTGTATAATGTTAAAAGTGGCAATTTTATTAGCTCCATGCTTATTAATTGCATAAGGATCTAACGTAGCATTTGCGTTCAACCCAACCTTTTCGAATATGGTGGTATTCATACTGACGCTCACCGGAGCAAGGTTAAACGAGTCAAGCAAAAAGTTGTAGCTGCTCGACAAACTGAGGTTGTCGATCAGTTTCATCTTTTTTACTCCATTATTTGCCGTATCCTTGCTGTTTCGTACCTTGGCTTCTAAATTGTTTCCCAGCGAAAAAGACATTGCAGCCGATTTTCTCCCCCCCAAAGGGCCGTAAGTGGAGGCCCCTTCGTAAATGTTATAAGGTCTTTCGACCAGTTTGTCATTATTGTCGGTATAGACCAACGAGGTGAATCCATTCATGGAGGTCTGCATATCGGGGCTAAAGTTAAGGCTTATTTGCGGCGTAACCATGTGCCTGACAGCACGAATAGCCCCCTTTTCACTAATAGGGAACATTCCGTATAAACGGGTGCTGGCAGATATCCCTCCCGACACATTTTGCGTCACCCCAAAGACGCTAAAGGGGTCGGTAAAGATGTCCTCTTCTCTATTCGTCTCCGGGTTGTAGATCTTCTCCTTTTTCCTAAAATGCCAGTTCATTCCATACGAGATGGTGGGATTGAACTGAAAATACTTCAATAAAGTAAAGGAAGGCAGCCCTATGCCAAAATTATGAGACATTCCGTTCTTAAACTTTGACCACAACTCTCCGGAGCTAAATTCGCTCGACTTAAAATCGATCTTATTGTCAAATGTGGTCGAATAATTAAAGGAAATTTTCTCATACGCCTTCTCTTTACCTATCCGCTCCTTGCGCTGGAACGGAGTAATCCGGCTCATGGTGAGGGTAAAGTTTGGCAAGGTAAACGCGTAGGAGCTGTCGCGCATGTTTTGTCTGTGTTGCAGGTTTAAAGAGAGATTGAAAGGTGTACCAAAAAAAGTTTTACCGTATGTGATGCTTGATTCAGCTTTATTGTCACGAGCCTGATTGATGTTTTGTGCATTAAACCGGTTATTCATGGGGGAGGAGAAGTTCACACTGGCCCTGAAAGTGGTACCCGGACGCGCTTTGGCATCTTGATTGTGCGTCCACCTGACAGAGAAGTCCCGCGACTGATTAAAATCGGGAGCTCCCCTCTCTCCTGTGATGTTGTTGGAGGTGTTTATCTGTAGACTTCCGTCAAAGCGATAGATGGTTTTATAACGAGAGGTAAGTTGACCGCTCCACGATCCAAGTGAATACACGTCTCCGGTTAGGGCAAAATCCAAGTGTTCGCCCACCACAAAGTAGTACCCCAGCCCCCTCATAAAGAAGCCCCGGCTCACCTCTTCTCCATAATTGGGCATCATCAGCCCACCGGCTCGATCGGGTCTGTCGGGGACAAAACCAAAAGGGAGGGCAAAGGGCGTAGGAACATCTTCGATCACCACATAAGAGGGACCAAATATGGTCTTTCTCTTGGGCTCCTGTATCGCCTTGGCGCTGGTCATCATAAGATAGAAGTGCGGATGATCTGCATCACAGGTGGTGTACTTTCCTTTGGAAATATTTAACGAATTATCCGGCATTTTCTTGATAACGGTTCCATGCATAATCCCCTCTTTCTCTTTGGTGGTCATGTTAAATATCTTGGCTTTCCCGGTCTGAAAGTTGTAATAGATAGAGTCCATCGTATAGGTATTCCTGCCCTCTTTCATCACGGGACATCCCTGTAAGGCACCTGTGGAGTCGGGGATACCGGCAGCAAAGACAATGCGTGTGTCGATATCAGACCTCATATAGGCAGCCGTCATCTCTAAATTTTGATAAGTAACCTTAACGTCACCGTAATAGTACATCATCTTTTTCCCGTCTGA
>WQYK01000099.1 GCA_009781275.1 Bacteroidales bacterium
CATGCGGATGATCGCCTCTGCAAAACTGCACCGTGCGCAGAACGCTGTGGCCAATGTGTTGCTCTATGAGCAACGGCTGCACGACATGCTCTCTGCGCTTCTCTCTTTAGAGGGGAGTGCAATCTCTCCCTACGCACGGACTCAAAAAGAGATCAAACGGGTGGCCATTGTTGCTTTCTCATCCAACTCATCGCTATGCGGCGGATTTAACATGAATGTGTTAAAAAAGGTGAATGCAACGATTAAAGAGAACTATTCCCACCTTCATCCTCAGGATATTCTGATCTTTCCCGTCGGAAAGCGTATCCATGACGCGGTACTCCGCGAGGGATACCAACCGCAGGGCGACTTTAGCAAAATGGCCGAAAAGCCCAACTACCCCGATGCAGCCGCGCTGTCCCGTCTGCTTATGGAACTCTTTTCTACCCGTCAGGTTGACCGTGTAGAGCTTGTGTATAACCATTATAAGAGCATCGCCATACAGATTCCAACGGTAGAGACCTACCTGCCCGTTTTGTCCAAAAAGGGTGACCGGATTGGATGCGTCGGCGATTGGGAGATCACTCCCGACTTTATTGTCGAACCGTCGCATGAAGAATTGCTCTCTTTGCTCCTTCCCAAGGTTTTGGAACTGAAAATCTTTACCACGCTGCTCGACTCGGCGGCGGCGGAACACGCTGCACGCACCATTGCCATGCAATCTGCAACCGAAAACGCAGAAAAATTACTCAACGAACTTACCCTTAACTACAACAAGAGCCGCCAGCAAGCCATTACCAATGAACTGTTGGATATTGTTGGCGGGGTGGCAAGATAGAGTCCAAAATGATGACTTTAAAACAGGGTCGGATGATCCTCCTCCATTTTCCTAAGAATGGCAGAGATGATCGTTTCTCTAAAAAAACGCGACTTGGATTGGATTTTATACTTTTGAAAGAACCGCGTCATCACCTCCGTCTCTTTATCGTTAAATAAGAGTACTTCTCTGTTTTTGCGTAACATACGCATAGATGGAGGCAGCGCTGGTTTGGTCATTTTGCGTTTCTTCAACTTTTTTTTTGCAAACTTAATGATTTTATCAAAAAATAACTACTTTTGCGCCGTCATGAATCGGAGAAACCTCAAATACCAACGCAGCGTACGGACAGCACTTGGCCGACGATCGTCGTAGTACTTCTCCTTAACGATTCATTTTCAGGGACTCTTTTCTCCCTACTTTTTTCACCCTTTTTCTTAAAAAATAATATGAATGTACGCATTCTTGTGGCTAACAACAACCACATCATACATACGCAAAAAATCTGTGAAATCATGTATATCTCAGCTTTACAAAGAGGCACAGGTATTGCCACCCGCGCTCCGGAGTATATTGCAGAGAAGATGCAAAGCGGCAAAGCGGTCATTGCATTGGACGGCGACAAGGTGGTGGGCTTCTCCTACATTGAGACGTGGAGCCACGACCTGTTTGTAGCAAACTCAGGCTTAATTGTCGCCCACGAATATAGAAATCAGGGACTTGCCCGCAAGATCAAACGCGCCATTTTTGACCTCTCCAGAAAATTATACCCTGACGCCAAAATATTTAGCATCACCACCGGACTTGCTGTGATGAAACTCAATACCGAATTGGGATATCGCCCCGTTCCCTTTTCTGAACTTACAGACGATGCTGAGTTTTGGGACGGCTGTCAGGGATGTAAGAACTATGACATTTTAATGCGAAACAACCGTGATCTCTGCCTTTGTACAGGAATGCTCTTTGACCCAACCTACGTGCCCCATTGGGCAGACATCAATCATAAACCATCAATCATCAATCATAAATGAAAAAAATCCTCTTAGCCTTTAGCGGCGGCCTCGACACCTCATTTTGCGTCCCTTGGCTGATGCACGAAAAACAGATGGAAGTGCACACCATATTGGTGAATACGGGTGGATTCTCCCCGATTGAATTAGAATCGATCTCTAATCGAGCCAAACAATTGGGCTCAGCATCCCACCTTAACGCCGATGTTACCGATGCTTTTTACCAACAAGGCATACGCTATCTGCTCTTTGGGAACATTTTAAAAAACGACACCTATCCCCTATCGGTTAGTTCTGAGCGCATCTTTCAGGCGTTGGAGTGGGTGGCGCACGCCAAAAAAATCGGAGCCTCTGCCCTTGCACACGGCAGTACAGGGGCGGGAAATGACCAGATACGTTTTGACCTTGTGTGTAATGTATTAGCTCCGGAGTTGGAGTTGATTACTCCGATTCGTGAATTGCAGATATCGCGCAAGGATGAAATTGATTATCTGAAAAAACATGGGTTTGACTTCTCTTGGGAAAAATCTAAATATTCGATTAATCAGGGACTCTGGGGCACAAGTGTGGGAGGCGTGGAGACGTTAAAAAGTTGCGGCATTTTGCCTCAGGAGGCGTGGCCCCATCAGATAGAAAAAGAGGGAGCGGAGACCCTTTCCATCACTTTTGAAAAGGGAGAGCCGGTGGCAGTCAATGGCATTGCCATGAATCCCGTGGAAGCGATTAAAGAGATTAACCGTATGGGACATGCGTATGGTGTGGGTCGCGACATACACGTGGGCGATACGATTATCGGCATCAAGGGTCGGGTTGGGTTTGAAGCGCCCGCCGCACTTATTTTGATTAAAGCGCACCATTTGTTAGAGAAGCATGTATTGACCAAATGGCAACAGTATTGGAAAAAACAATTGGCAGATTGGTACGGAATGTTGCTGCATGAGGCGCAATATTTAGACCCTGTGATGCGGAATATTGAAAAATTCCTTGAAGAGACCCAGGAGCGGGTGAGCGGGACGGTGCAGGTGGAGTTGCGTCCATATCACTTTTCGATTTTGGCGTGTGAAGCTCCTTATGACTTGATGAACAGTAAATTTGGGGATTACGGCGAGGTAAATAAAGGCTTTACGGGAATGGACGTGCAGGGCTTTACCAAAATTTTAGGGAATCAAATGAATATCTATCACTCCATTAAACCCGGTAACGATGAATAAGATTACTTGCGCCATTGTCGGCGGAACGGGTTATACGGCGGGGGAATTGCTTAGAATCCTCCTCTATCATCCCAATGTAGCCGTTACGGCTGTCTATAGCTCCTCTTTGGCAGGAGCGCCCGTCACCTCTGTGCACCGCGACCTGTTTGGAGAGACTGAGCTCTGTTTTTGCAGTGAGATTCCTAAAACTGACGTGCTTTTTCTCTGTTTGGGGCATGGAGCGTCTGTGGGATTTCTGGAGCAACACCCTATTGACCCGCATACCAAAGTGATTGACCTTGGGAACGACTTTAGGCTTGATTCCGGCTTTGGTGAGCGAAACTTTGTGTACGGACTTCCCGAAATATTTCGTGACTCTATTCGCAACGCCCACAATGTGGCGAATCCGGGTTGCTTTGCCACCGCCATTCAGTTAGCCTTACTTCCGTTGGTACAACAAGGGGCGCTACAAAATGAGGTGCATGTTCATGCCATTACCGGCGCTACCGGTGCGGGGCGCGGATTGAGCGAAACCACCCACTTCAGCTACAGAAGTAATAACATATCCATATACAAGGCATTTACCCATCAGCATCTTGGAGAAATCCGCAACACATTATCCTCTCTGCAGCAACGCCCTTCACCTGCGATTAATTTTATTCCTGTACGCGGCGACTTTACGCGTGGCATTTTTGCTTCTCTCTACACCCGCTGCTCTCTCTCTTTGGATGCGCTCAAATCGCTCTATCAAACATTTTATCAACCACATCCGTTTACACACATCTCTTCCGATGAACTTAGCCTCAAAGAGGTGGTCAACACCAACAAATGCCTGCTTCATCTTGCCAAACATAACGACTATCTTCTTATAACAAGCATTATAGATAACTTAACCAAAGGCGCTTCGGGACAGGCCGTACAAAACATGAACATCATGTTTGGCTTGGACGAAACTGCCGGACTTCATCTCAAACCCATCGCTTTTTAACATCACCATGCATCTTTTTGACGTTTATCCACTCCTTAATATTGAGCCTGTATCGGCAAGCGGTTGTACCGTTATTGATGCCCAAGGCGTTGTCTATTTAGACCTCTACGGAGGTCATGCCGTTATCTCGATCGGACACTGCCATCCGCACTATGTGGCGCGGATGGAGCGGCAACTTCGCAAGATTGGCTTCTACTCCAACTCTGTACAAAACAGTTTGCAAAGGGAATTGGCCCACAAATTGGGCGTTTTGAGCGGTTATCCCGACTATGCTCTGTTTCTATGTAATTCAGGGGCTGAGGCAAATGAGAACGCCTTTAAATTAGCAGCTTATAAGACAGGAAAGAGTAAGGTTCTCTCTTTTTCCAAGGCTTTTCATGGACGTACTGCCGGGGCGGTGGCGTGTACCGATAAGCCGTCGATTCGCTCGCCGTTTTCTCTTGGTTCCGATTCCGTTACGTTTGTTCCGTTGAACGATATAGGGGCTGTGGAGGCTGCGCTCGCCACGCAAAGTTACGCAGCCGTCATCATAGAAGGGATTCAGGGGGTTGCGGGCATCATTACGCCGGAGGATAAGTTCATGCAGGAGCTTAGATTGCTGTGTACCCGCACAGGAACACCTTTGATTTTGGATGAAATTCAATCGGGCTATGGACGTACAGGCGCTTTTTTTGCGCATCAGCTTGCAGGCATTCAAGCAGATTTGATTACAGTGGCAAAAGGGATGGGCAATGGTTTTCCTGTGGGTGGAGTGTTGATTTCGCCCGATTTTGTGCCGGTACATGGACAGTTGGGCGCTACCTTTGGAGGGAACCATCTCGCCTGTACTGCTGCATTGGCAGTTTTAGAGGTGATCGAGCAAGAGTCGTTGATGGAGAATGCAAAAATAATAGGCAACTATCTTTTTGAACAGTTATCATTTATGCCGCATGCTGTCTCCGGACTTAGGGGGAGAGGGTTGATGATGGGGTTTGAAGCGCTGCCTGAATATGCTACGTTAAAGCACGATTTGCTGTATAAAGAGCGTTGCTTTACGGGGGCTTCTGGCAGCAACACCATTCGATTGCTTCCGCCGATGTGTCTGACGATGGCGGAAGCCAAACAATTTATTACATCTGTTCACAAAATTATTAACGAATAATGGGCGGATGCCATCCGCCCCTACGATTATTATGACACATTTTACTTCTGTCCATGATATTGGACCTTTAAACCAAGCGCTTCAAGAGGCTTTTGAAATCAAGAAAAACCCTTTGGCGCATGTAATGTTGGGCAAGCATAAGACGTTGCTCATGATTTTTTTTAACTCGAGTCTTCGGACGCGTTTGAGTACCCAAAAGGCGGCGCTTAATTTGGGCATGGATGTGATTGTGCTGGATATTAATCAGGGCGCTTGGAAGTTGGAGACGGAGCGGGGCGTGGTGATGGATGGCGATAAGCCGGAGCATATTCTTGAGGCGATTCCGGTGATGGGGAGCTATTGCGACATCATTGGGGTACACGCCTTTGCCCAATTTAAGAGCAAAGAAGAAGACTATAATGAAATTATATTGAATCAATTTATCCAACACTCAGGCAAGCCCGTTTTTAGCATGGAAGCAGCCACCCGCCACCCCTTGCAAAGTTTTGCGGATTTGATTACGATTGAGGAGTACAAAAAAACGGCTCGTCCAAAAGTGGTGCTCACTTGGGCCCCCCATCCCAACGCCCTGCCTCAAGCCGTGCCCAACTCTTTTGCCGAATGGATGAACGAAACCGACTACGAATTTGTCATCACCCATCCGCAAGGTTATGAATTGGCTCCCCAATTTTCCGGCAAAGCCAAAATCGAATACGACCTTGAAAAAGCGTATAAAGGCGCCGACTTTATTTACGCCAAAAACTGGTCGGCATACAATGACCCCAATTACGGAAAAATTCTTAGTAAAGAGATGAATTGGACGGTGGACGCCCGCAAAATGGCGCTGACCAACAACGCTTTCTTTATGCACTGCCTGCCCGTGCGCCGCAATATGATTGTTACCGACGAGGTGATTGAATCTCCTCAATCTATTGTGATTCAAGAGGCGGCAAATCGCACGGTGTCGGCGCAGGTGGTGA
>WQYK01000100.1 GCA_009781275.1 Bacteroidales bacterium
ATCAACAAAAGAGCGGTTGACATCTATGCAGAAGATAGGGTTCACTGCGCCGTGAGGCACGAATTTGGCTATGCCTTTGAAGAGAACAAGTATCCGGGCATTCCTGAGTTTGCGTTGCACACTATTGATGAGAGTCCCTTTAAGATTAAAGAGGTAGAGATTGTTCCGATTCGTGTTTGGCACGCCAGACTGCCCGTTTTAGGTTTTAGGATCGCTGATACCGCCTACATCACCGATGCAAACCATATTGATGAGACAGAACTTGCAAAACTATCGGGATTGTCCCTATTGGTCATTAACGCCGTGAGGCACAAACCGCACATTTCGCACTTTAACCTTAAAGAAGCGATCGCCGTTGCACAGAGAGTGGGCGCCAAACATACCTTCATCACCCACATGTCGCACCAGATGGGTTTACATAAAAACGTTGAGAAAGAGTTGCCGCCAAGTATTGCCTTAGCCTTTGACAACCTGATAATCTAAGACGATCTATTCACGCGGGTAACCTACGGGCTGTCCCAAAGTCACTTTTCCATTGGTGATATTCAGCAGTTCGATGATTGCCGGACGATTCATCATGCCAAGTACCACCGTTGCCAATCCTTCGGATGCACAATAGAGGTAGACGTTCTGGCTCACAAAGCCTGTATCGGTGGCGGAATAGAACTCCTTTGCAGCGTCGTCGTAGCGAGCCATTCTCCCAAAATCGGCCACGTAGACCAACAGCGCTCCCGATGGGGCGCCTTGACGGGCTGCAGCAGCACGGTGGTCGCCCTGAAGTTTAAATATGAGGGAGTGCTCTTTAACGTCATAGAGATATACGCCTTGAGGGAGAAATACATAGACGTCGATTTCCTGATTGTTGGAAGCGGTCGGGGCTGTCATCCTGCCGTCGGGACGGTTGATACCGGTGGCCGCCCACAACAAGTTGGAGAGGTGCTCTAAAGAGAGGGGCTTTTCTGCGATGTTGCGGTTGGTGGCGCGGGCGTTGAGCGCCTCCATCAGCGGTTTTCCTCCCGTGGTTTGGGGTTTGGGCAAAATGATGTCCTGTGCATAAAGGCATAATGCAAAAAGGACGAGGGTAAGGGTGGTGATGAAGCGTTTCATGTGTAAAAGAGTTATGATTGATGTTTCTTATTAGAACTCGATTTGGGACAAAGGTTTAATTACGATATGATACCTGAGCCAATGATCTCTTCTCCACAGTACCACGCGGCAAACTGTCCGGGGGTGATGCCGCGCTGAGGAAGCTCAAAATCAATAAACAGACCTTGAGAGACACGGTACAGGGTCGCTTTTTGGAGTGGCTGTCGGTAGCGGATGCGTACATCGTAGTTGCGTGAAGTCCCTGCATCCAATGCCAGCTCAGGCGCCATCCAATGGATGTCGGATGCTTTGATAAAGAGCGCGCTCCGCAAGAGGCCCGGATGCTCCTGCCCTTCCCCTACGTAGATGACGTTTTTTTGCACATCTGTTTCGATTACAAACAACGGTTCGATGTGTCCTCCGATGCAAAGTCCTTTTCTCTGTCCGATGGTGTAGAAGTGGGCGCCTTGATGTACTCCGATCTTCTTTCCGGAGTCAACTTGATAACGGTAAGGGGCCGCTCGATGGATGATGCCGGTATCGACGTTCATCCCATCAAACAGTTCAACTTGTTTCAGTGGATTGGTGTAATAGTCATGAAAAATTTCAACCACAATCCCCTCTTTGGAGGCCAAACGCTGCTGCAAAAAGAGCGGCAAGTCAACTTTACCTACAAAGCAGATTCCTTGAGAGTCTTTTTTGTCAGCCGATGGCAAGCCTGCATCTGTTGCCAGTCTGCGAACCTCAGCTTTATGTAAATGCCCAATGGGGAATATTGCTTTTGACAGTTGCTCCTGAGTAAGTTGACACAAAAAGTACGATTGGTCTTTATGCGGATCAACACCGCTCAACAGACGCACACGACCATCGGGCAGACGATCCGACCGGACGTAGTGACCCGTTGCCACCGCATCTACCCCCAGGGTGAGGGCGTATTGCATAAAGGCGTCAAATTTGATCTCTTTGTTGCACAACACATCTGGATTGGGCGTACGTCCCTGTTTGTATTCGGCAAACATATAGTCAACCACCCGTTGGCGATACGTTTCGCTTAAATCGACAAAGTAAAAAGGAATCTGTAGCTTTTGGGCCACCATCTCAGCAATCGCCCGCTCATCCTCCCACTCACAATGACCGTGCAGCGTTCCCTCCGTATCGTGCCAGTTTTGCATAAACAGACCGATCACATGATGCCCCTGCTCCTTGAGCAGCAGCGCCGCTACGCTGGAATCGACTCCTCCGGAGAGGGCTACGGCGATGTTCATGATAAGTTGTTGTTTAGTTGAATAAACTCCCAGAAATTGTCCGGCGTAACTACTTCAAAACTACAGCTCGGATAATTTTGTGCAAAACTTTTGGGTATTTGGGCTTTTGATTTGGGGTGGTACTTAAACTCAAATGTAGACATCACTCCATCCTCATCTTCAATTAAATCGATCTCTTTTTGATCATGTGTCCGCCAAAAGTAGAGCTGTGCATAACGACCCATGTAAGCATTTCGTTTTATCCGCTCGCACACCATCAGATTTTCCCATAATGCGCCTACATCCGTACGTAGTGCGATGGGAGCAAAATTGGAGATGACTGCGTTTCGGATGCCATTATCGTAGAAGTAAATTTTCTTCCCCTTTTTGATTTCGTTGCGCATATTGCGGCTAAATGATTCCAAACGAAAAACAACAAAGCATTTTTCCAGCAAATTGATATAGTTTTCAACCGTTTCTTTATCGATGCCGACTAAATTGGAAAGCTCATTGTATGACACTTCATTACCAAGTTGCAACGCCAATGCCCGCACCAGTTTTTGAAGCACATCGGGCTTTTGTATGCCTTTAAATGTAAACAAATCTTTGTATAGGTAACTGTTTGTCAAATTCATCAAGTTTCGTTTGGCATCCACCTGATTGGTAACTATTTCCGGGTAAAGTCCAAAAATCAATCGTTGCTCCAGAAGGCGTTTCTCTTCCCGTTGAGAAGTATGGGAAGCCAGTTCGGTAAGAGAAAAGGGATAGAGCCGATGTTCAATCACTCGCCCTGTGGCAGGTTCGTTTATTTCGTCAGCTAATTCCAATGACGAAGAGCCCGTCACTACCACGCACGTCGTACAGGCTTTTAAATCTCCCATCATCTTTATTGTAAGTCCAATGTTCTTCACACGTTGAGCCTCGTCAATCAAGACAATATCGTATGGTGAAATCAAATGCCAAAGCTCTGTGGTTGACCTCTCTTCTATCATCAGCCTATCGTCAATATTATCACAATTGATCAGAAGCGTTTTTGTTTTTATTTTAATCAAATCCTCAAGCATCGTGGTTTTCCCTACCTGACGCGCACCCAGAAGAACAATAACTTTATTCTTACCCAAATCGTTCCATATAAATTTGGCGGCAATTCGTTGAATCATGACAATAATATTTTTACAAAGATATAAATTTTTCGGATGAGACCGAAAAATTTATATAAATTTTTCGGATGAGACCGAAAAAAGGGGTAAGCTCCCTTACATCGCACCGCTCAACCACCTACCCTTGCTGCCTTCCGACCCTGGGGGAGTTTAGTGGGAGCTGGTCGTATAAGACTTACCCCGCGCAAAGGTAACCATTTATTTCATTTTTTTTCCTATTTTTGTGCCAAAAGAAAATATTGTCATGAAGATCCGATTGCTATTTTATTTGAGTATGGCAACCATAGCGTTTATTTCTTGCTCAAAAGACGCTCCTCCCGAAGTTGACCCCGGCGACGGTACGTTGGGTAATCCTTTCATTATTTCCACGCCTGAACAGTTAGACGGCATACGTAAGAGTCCATCCGCCCATTACAAATTGGGGAAGAGTATTGACCTCTCGGACTACCTTAAGTCGAGCAGTGCCGGATGGAATCCCATCGCCTCTTTTACAGGCTCTCTTGATGGGGCGGGCTACAAGATCACAGGTTTGTGGATCAATCGTTTTTCGACAAATTACAACCCTGTAGGTCTCTTTAGACAAGTTTTGGGAGGGAGTGTCAAAAATCTTGGTGTGGAGATAGCTGATGCCGGCATTATCGGCGGTAGTTGGTGCGGAGGCTTGGCCGGACGTATTGACAATAGTAGCAGTTCTATTGTTAATTGCTATGTTACAGGCAATGTTAGTGGCGCCGACCAAGTTGGTGGTATAGTAGGAGCTGTTAACGAGGGGAGTGTAGTCAATTGTTATACAACAGGTACAATTTCCGGTATCGATTGCGTGGGAGGAGTTGTGGGATTGCTCTACAACGGTGGCAAGATAGCCAATTGTTATGCCACCGGCTTGATCAAAGGTGATGATGCTGTGGGTGGCATTGCAGGTGTCATTGGTTATAACAAAGGCACTATTGTCAATTGTGTGGCGCTCAACCCGGGCATTAGCTCCAATGGCAGTAAGGGACGCGTGGCAGGAGGTTATAGTAGCGGCAGTACATTTGTTAACAATTGGGCGCGAATGATGGCAATCGAAAAAACACTTGACAGGGGCGCAGAGCGGACTGACGGAGCCGATATCACACCCATCGGCTCAGAGCGGATGGAAGAGTGGTGGAAAACCTCTATGTGGAAGTTCGGAAGTAATGATGACAACCCCTGGAAATGGGGAGCATCATTACCCACGCTCTATTGGCAAACCGCCTCCTCTACCGCCATCACCAAAGTAACGGGCATCACCATCAACTCTTCCGAGGATGTGTCGTTAGAGATGGGAAAAAACACCGTTTTAACAGCATCCGTTACACCCATTAATGCCACTTACCCAAACGTAATTTGGAGCAGTAGTGACACAGATGTTGCCAGAGTCAATGCACAGACGGGTATGGTATCGGGCATCAGCGCGGGAACTGCAACCATCAGCGTCACGGCAACAGATGGCAGCGGAGTATCTGCTAATAAGAGTGTTGCCGTGACCCATGCAGAAATCGGTTTTTTTGATGGCGTCTGGTACGCAGCTCAAACACACTCGATTGGCCTTGGGATAGACCTTGTTTTTATGGGCGACGGATATGCTGTCGAAGATATCTACTCATGTAAATATGAAAGAGACATGCATGCTGCCATCGAAGCATTCTTTGATATACAACCTTATAAAACATACAGGAATTACTTTAATGCATACATTGTGGGAGCTGTATCTGAAGAAAGCGGGATCGGTGCAGGTGGTGTAGCCAATGATACCAAATTTTCTACGTATCATGGAAATGGCTCTACCATGGTAACTAATAATAGTTTATGTTTTACTTATGCACATAAGGCTCCAATCGCGGATATTAACAATTCGGTAGTAATCCTGGTGGCAAATTCAACCCAACATGGCGGTACCTGCTATTGGTGGAATGCCGGCAGGACTATTGCCATAAGCCCATCAAATGCTCAAAACTCCGCAGCTATTCTCCGGCATGAGGCAGGAGGACATGGGTTTGCAAAATTGGCCGATGAATACATCGATGAAGCGACTGCAGATAGACGAAGTCGGGATGATATTCCCATGTATCACAGCATTGGGGTCCATACCAATGTTGATGTCACGAATAAACCCACAGAGGTGATCTGGAAAGATTTTATCGGGCACCCCAAATACCCCATGGTGGGCCTCTTTGAGGGAGGATACTACTTCTCGACAGGTGTTTGGAGGCCTGAACAACAAAGTCTTATGCAAGGTTCAGGTGCTTTTCCTCTTTTTAATGCCCCCAGCCGCGCAGCTATTGTGAAACGAATAAAAGAACTCGCTGGAGAGCCGTTTGACATGGAGTGGTTTATGGACACAGACATCATTGAGTCCTACATTCCCACAAGGGCCTCCTCTGAGTTGATCTCCCTGCCGCCATTGGCACCTCCGGTGTTGGTTATTGATTAAGAAATGTAAGAAACTGTTTAAATTTCCTATCTAAAAAATACAATTGAGAGCGAGCGCAATAAAAGCGAGAAAAACCATTGCAGCACTCGACGATACAGAATATTCGTAATCTTTGGCTAACCGCCTGAA
>WQYK01000101.1 GCA_009781275.1 Bacteroidales bacterium
CTATTGACCTGACAGCCTATAAAGGGAAAACCGTATACATAGGCATTGTGCACGGCAACTGTACCGACCAGTACTACATCATGATCCGTAACCTAAGCGTATACACCCATTAATCCTTAAAGATGATCAACGATATGAGAAAAATATACAGTTTTTTGATAATGGCAGCCCTCGCCCCTATGGTGTTTCAGGGCTGTAGCAAAGACGAAATCCTACCGGAGCTTCCCTCTATTATTACGGCTGTAATCAGCGACATTACAGAAGTGAGCGCAACCACAGGAGGCAAAATCGAATCTACCGGAACTTCTGCAACCACAGAGTTGGGAATATGCTGGAGTATGGCGCCTAATCCTACTGTGGAGGACAATAAAGTCCCTGCGGGGAATAGCAGCGCCTTTACCGTAACCATTACAGGATTGAAGTCGGGAACAACCTACTTTGTACGGGCTTACGCAATCAGTGCAGACGGAATCACTTACGGCGACCAGCGCAGCTTTATCACCGATGGGCAGTTGGCATTGACGCTTCCCTTTATGGAGCGCTTCCGCGGTACTCAATTCCCTCCTCAGCACTGGCAAGTGATAGACCACGACGGAGACGGTCATGGTTGGTACCCATACTCATCTGCGTTTTTTGGCGCCGGCTCCGATTCCTATTCCGGCACAGAGTTAGATCCCTATAACTTCCTCATCAGTCCCAAAATCACCATTTCCGGTTCCAATCCAAAATTGGAGTGGAATGTGGGCGCATTTCATCCCAGCTATGCAGAAGATCACTATAAAGTGGTGGTTTCTACCACAAAATTCACCGCCGACAACTGTACTGTTGTAGGTGATGTGGTGTTTGAAGAGACGCTGACCAGCGCAGAGGGAAGAACGCTTAAGCCTCGCTCCGTTAATATGAACGCATATATTGGCAAAGACGTATATATTGCCTGGGTGCACTACGATTGCAGCGACGAATATGGAATGGTGGTGACCGATGTGCGTGTAGGCTCCTCTGAACAGCCCGTTCCTGTTACCGCCCCTATTATGAGTGCTTTTTCGGTGGGCGAAGTATTGCCGGGGTCGGTTACGGTTACCGGGGTTATCGCTAGTGATGGAGGTTTAAGTGTGGTGAGACGTGGATTTATCGTCACTAGTGATTCAGGTGAGCGACTGGTAGAAGTGCCATTTACCGCCTCTACAGTGATGAGCCTTTTTTCGGCAGATTTGCAGTTAGAGCCCGGGACAAAATATTTTGTGGCTCCTTTTGCGCAAAATGCTGCGGGTACAGGTAGCGGTATGTCGGTAATGATTGAAACTCCCGAAACGATCAAAACAGTGCTCTTCTTTGAAGACTTTGGCGCCGATCCCTTTAATGCACCCGGGTCGGAGTGGGTTTTGATCGACAAAGACGGAGACGGAAACAATTGGACGCATTACATTGATGATGAAGACCAGTGCGCCCGTTCCCGCTCTTACCAAGGGGGCGCCCTCACTCCCGAGAACTATATGGTGTTGCCTCCCGTAACCATTCCTGCTGACGCCGATTCTGCCGAGCTAAACTTTAAGGTAGCTGCTACCGACAGAAATGACTACGAGGAGTCTTACGAAGTACTGCTCTCTTTTGTACCCGTAACGATCGACAATTGCCGCGATGCACAGGTAATCAAGCCGCTTGAGACCCTGACGTCAGTCAACAGCTACTGGAACTTTACGGGCCGCAAGGTAGACCTTAGCGCCTTTATAGGCCAAACGGTCTACATCATCTTTGTACACAAAGAGTGTACCGATCAGGCCTCTTTTTTGGTGACAGATATAGAGATTGCTTCGTATAAATAGACGAAGTTTTACGTTCCGTTTTAGACAATCCCGTTACTCGATGCAAAACGAGGGCGGGATTGCTTTTTGCTCTTGTTTGGATTTGAAGTCAAAATTGATTATCTTTGTAAAAAGATTGATGATACAAATGCAGCGCGTATGAAAGGAATTATTCTGTCCGGTGGCAGCGGAACCCGCCTCTATCCCATCACAAAGGGAGTATCCAAGCAGTTGCTTCCGATTTACGACAAGCCGATGGTTTATTATCCGTTGTCGGTGTTGATGTTGGCAGGGGTTAGAGACATTCTGTTGATCTCAACGCCTGCTGATCTGCCCGGATTCAAGCGTCTCTTGGGAGATGGCTCCGATTTTGGGGTGACAATGAGTTATGCGGAGCAACCCTCACCGGACGGTTTGGCCCAGGCGATGATCATTGGGGAGTCTTTTATCGGAGATGACGCCTCGTGTCTGATACTTGGCGATAATATCTTTTATGGTCAGCATTTTACAGAAAAGTTGATTAAGGCGCGGGAGACGGCGGAGCAAAAGGGGAGGAGTACTATTTTTGGCTATAGGGTCAACGACCCGCAGCGGTACGGTGTAGTGGGCTTTGATGGGTCGGGTAGGGCGACTTCGTTAGAAGAGAAGCCGGCCCTGCCAAAGTCTAACTTTGCGGTGGTGGGGCTATACTTTTACCCCGCAGGGGTCTCAAGATTAGCCAAAGTCGTAACCCCCTCAGCCCGAGGAGAACTAGAAATCACCGACCTAAACAAAATCTACTTAGAACAGGAACTATTAGACGTACAAGTGTTGGGCCGCGGCTTTAGCTGGTTAGACACAGGTACTTTTGACTCTCTGAGCCAAGCATCAAACTTTGTAGAAATCATCGAAAAACGCCAAGGACTTAAAGTTGCCTGTATAGAAGAGATTGCTTTTGAAAAGGGCTGGATTTCTAAAGAGAAACTACGAAAAGTGGCAGAACCAATGGCAAAGAACCAGTATGGACAGTACCTGTCATCTTTGGTTTAAACCCTTTGCTACCTTTTCATTAGAGCGAACAACAAAAATAGCGGATTTAGAAAAAATCATCAATACCTAAAAAACCAACCAATATGAACCTATTTACAAAATTTTTTAGATGCGCTACCCGCTTGCTGTTAAGCGCACTTCTCTTATGCACATTGCATTCCTTCACCTTTGCCCAAGAGGCAAGGCTTCTAAGGTTCCCCAATATTCACGGAGATAAAGTTGTATTCTGCTATGGAGGAGACCTCTACCTTGTCCACGCAAACGGAGGCGTGGCCAGGCAACTCACCTCGCACATTGGATATGAGATGTTCCCCCACTTTTCTCCCGACGGAACCATGATCGCTTTTACCGGTCAATACGACGGCAATACGGAGATCTATGTGATTCCGGCTGAGGGAGGCATCCCCAAAAGACTCACCTACACCGCAACCATGAGCAGGGACGACATCGGCGACAGAATGGGACCCAATAACATTGTCACCGGATGGACTCCCGATGGCAAGAGTGTGGTCTTTAGAAATAAGGCCAACGGACTTAGCGGTTTTGTGGGTCAATTGATGACCGTTCCCATAGACGGCGGACTCCCCTCCGACATTCCCTTGATGCATGGCGGCTTCAACACCTTTTCGCCTGACGGAAAAATGCTCGCTTACAACTATATTCAGCGCGAATTCAGAAGCTGGAAAAGGTACCAGGGCGGCATGGCCGACGACATCAGGATCTTTGACTTCAACACCAAACAGTCGGTACGCATTACCGACAACGTTTATCAGGATGTGTTCCCCATGTGGACAAAGGACGGCAGCAAGATTTACTACCTGTCGGACAGAGATAAGCACATGAATCTCTATGTGTATCATGTCAATACAAAAACTACGGAGCAGTTGACCTTTCACAAAGAATATGACATCAAATTCCCCTCCATTGGAGAGAACACCGTGGTGTATGAACATGGCGGCTATCTCTACAAATGGGACGCCGTGCAGAAAAAAGAGGTAAAGATTCCTGTGGAGATTAAGAATGACCTGCCTTACAGCAGGCCCCAATGGATCGACCTTTCTGCCTCTGTGCGCTCCTTTGCCCTCTCTACCAACGGAGAGCGCCTTCTTGTCTCTGCAAGGGGCGATATTTTCTCGATTCCTGCCAAAGAGGGGATTACCTATAACCTCACCAACACCTCCTCTTCCCACAACCGCCTTCCCGCCTGGGCTCCCGACGGCAAAGGATACGCCTACGTCTCAGATAAAGACGGAGAGTTCAACATCTACTACTATGAAACCGCCTCAGGTAAAGAGCGTAAATTGACCGACATCAAAGGATATATATTCGGATTCAGGTGGTCTCCCGACTCTAAGAAGATATTATGGAGCGAGAAGATGAACACCCTTAACCTTTTGGACGTGGCCACCGGCAAAAATGAAGTGATCGAGCAATCGGGCATGGGCCCCATCAACAACTTTAACTGGTCTCCCGACAGCAAACTGATCACCTATACGCTCCCGATCAACCCCATGAGCGTGGTGATGGTTTATGACACAAGGGATAAAAAGAAGACACAGATTACGGATCAATGGTACTCGTCAGGCTCAAGTAACTTTAGCAAAGAGGGCAAACATCTGTTGTTCACCTCTAACCGTGCATTCAACCCCACCAACGGCTCAACCGAGTTCAACCACATCTACACCAACATGACCAAAATCTACATCCTTCCCATCACCAACGACGCCTTTATTCCACTCGCTCCCAAGAACGACATGGTGGCTCCCTCCGGTGCGGCAGAGAAAAAAGATGATTCCAAAGAGTTGGCATACAACTTTTCCAATATCGCCAGAAAAATCGTTGAACTGCCCGTACCCGGAGGATCGTACAGCAACCTCCACATGATCGGGACCAATGTCTACTACAACACCAGAACAGGGACGTCGATGTACGACATGGAGGCCAAAAAGACGACCGACCTTCTGGCGTCGATCACATTTGGGTACGACTACAAAAAAGCGATAGCCGTATCTGGGGCAAGGGCGCAGGTGATTGATGTTCCCAGGGCGGCGGTGACCATATCGACCCCCATCAACCTGAGCGGCGTTAAAAAGTTGGTGAACTATCGGGAGGAGTGGAAGCAGATTTTCCACGAGACGTGGAGACAGATGCGCGACTTCTTCTATGCCAAGAACATGCACGGCGTCGATTGGGACGCCGCCTACCAGAGACACGCTCCGCTCGTAGCCCACGTGGCGCATCGATCTGACCTCACCTATTTGATTGGAGAGCTCATTGGCGAGCTCAACGTGGGGCACGCCTATTCCCAAAACGGAGAGCGTCCCGAGCCAAAGAGGGTGCCCACCGGTCTTTTGGGCGCCACCTTCTCCAAAGACAAATCGGGCTTCTTTAAAGTAGAAAAAGTGCTTGAGGGCGCCAACTGGGACGCAGCCACACGCTCTCCATTAACCATGCCGGGTGTTGACGTAAACCCGGGCGACTTTATCCTTGCCATCAACGGGCGCTCGCTTAAAGAGGTCGATAATCTTTTCGAATACCTTATAGGTTTGGCAGGCGTCCTTACCGAGATCGACGTAAACACAAAGCCGGAGCTTGCCGGTTCAAGAAAAGTGTTGGTAGAGCCGCTTGCAGACGAGAACACACTCTACTACTACAATTGGGTACAAAACAACATCAAAAAAGTGAGCGAAGCCACAAACGGAGCCGTAGGCTACATCCACATTCCCGACATGGGTACGCCCGGACTCAATGAGTGGGCCAAGCACTACTACCCGCAGTTGCAAAAGAAAGCGCTCATTATCGACGACAGATACAACGGTGGAGGAAACGTCTCTCCCATGATCATTGAACGCCTCCAGCGCACCATCACTTACTTCACCATGCACACCAACCAGACAGAGGGCTCTGTCAATCCCGTAGGATCGCATGAAGGACCAAAAGTGCTCTTAATGAACGAATACTCCGCTTCAGACGGAGACCTCTTCCCGTATCGCTTTAAGCATTACGAATTGGGCACAGTCATTGGCAGAAGAACGTGGGGCGGTACCGTTGGATACAGCGGCTCCATTCCTGTTGTAGATAATGGCTCCATCGTAACCCCCTCTTACGCTCCCTACGCCCACGACGGAAGCGGTTGGATTATTGAAGGCGAAGGCGTTGAACCGCACATAGATATTGAGAACGACCCCTACAAA
>WQYK01000102.1 GCA_009781275.1 Bacteroidales bacterium
ACCGGCTGTGACCATTCCGATAAAGGTGCCTGTTCTTCCGATCTGCCGCAAGATGGCTTGCTTGTGGGTTGTTGATTGGGCAATCTCTAAGGCGTTACGCAACATGAGCAGTTTTTGCTCGGGCGTATTACGTGAAGATCCCGTTTTGGTGATGTAAGCCGATAACGCCCTGTCAAAAAATGCTCCCGAAGGCGTGCCTACGGCAATCTTGTAAAGCTGTTCAATAGCCAAGGCGTCGCTCCAATTGAGGAGCGCTTCAAAGGCAATCTCTTCAAACGCAGCATAACCGCTGTTGAATCCAAACTCCATCACCAAATCCAATGCCCTCTTTCCACCTATCATAGCAAAAACGTTGCCATAAACCTCAGGTCGGTTGCTCATCATGGCCTGATTCATCACCATATCGGTCTGTGCGTTTTGATTAAGTCCGGATACGGCGGCATACATGGCTGCCTGCAAAGCATTTGTCTCTTCTTTGTTTGATGCGTTGTTCAGCAGTTGGGCAATGCGCGGTACCTCTTTTTCTGTAACCACAGAGGCCAACGCTGTGGCAGCGGCCAAGCGCACCTGAGGGTCGGTGGACGATGTTTGGTTAAAGATGGCTTGGGCAAACGGCGCCGCTTGACGGGCTGCCAAAATCTCTAAAAAGGCCACTTTTGCCAACACGGTGGCTTCGGGAATGGCGGCGGCGGCTTGGGTAACCACCTCTTCTCCGGCAATAGAGAGCAATGTATTTTTTCCTGCTTTGACCACATGCATGTCGTCGGAATTCATTGCTTTCACAATGAGCGCTACCGCATCGGATCCCGCAATCTTGCCTGCTGCGCCAATGGCGGATGAACGCACATAGTTATTGTCATCTGTCAAACACTCCTGCACAAAGGGCCATGCCGCTTTGTCTCCGCGCACACCAAATGCAGCTACAATTTCGGCCTCCACTTCATCGCGTTTTTCTTTTTTGGCAAACTTCATCAATGCATCATACATTTTGGGGGATTGGATGTTTTGTGAGAATTTTAACGCAGCCTGTCGGTATTGTTTGTTGCTGCTTTTGAGCGCATCGGTTACGTCTCCGATTGCCTTTTCACCTGCTGACAGTGTGAGCAACTCCAAAGCAGCGGTCTTGGCTGCTAATTGTGAAGATTCGGAGGTGGCTTTAAGCATGTTTTTGGCTGATTTTGCAACCATCGCCGATTGAGCGGGGAGGCTGTTATGGAGAAATAGCATATATGAACCAAACGCATCGGTTGGCTCAAACTTGTAACCCACTGCCTTGGCAACTTGGGACAACATTTTTTCAGAAGAGGGGTGTGCAATCAAAGCAAGGCTGCGCCACATCGCTTTATGCATCTTGGGGTCTCCGGACAGCGCAACAAAATCGCTAATATCTTTGTAAGCTGGATGGTAACGCATCTCGCCAAGCGCCTCGATGATGGTGATCTGTTGTGCACCCTTTGACGTTTTAAGCGCGGTCATCAACGCTGTTCCCGCTTTGTCGCTGCCAATGCGCACCAGCACACGCGCCGCCGCATCGGACAAACGGGTGTTTGTCAGATACGATGTAGCCGTCTCCACCGACTCATCTCCTGCCACATATTGCAATTGAATCATCAAAAAGTCGCGTATCTCGTCTGACTTTGCCGTTGTGATGGCCTTGCAAAGCGAACTTGCTACAAGTTCTTTTTTGTCGTTGTTTTGAGAAGCATACATCGCCAACCCACTAATGGCATAACGCAACTGAAGGTCGGCATCATCACCATCGGTCAAACGCGGCGCCAGATAGGCAACCACATCGCCCAATTCAATCAACTCTCCCATTAGTCGATTTAAAATCTCCGTATTGCCTGCAGGCAAAAGCATCACAATGTCTGCAATTTTGGTCTCGCGTGTCCTTTGGTCGGTCTGAGCGGTTCCGCTCATCAATATCCCGACCATCAATCCTAATAATATAATTGTCTTTTTCATCTTCATTGATCTGTTTAGATTTATTAAATTCCCCACGGCGCCCTCATCGGTTGATGAATCAAAGCATTTGCTCCATCGTCACCAATAAATTGTATCTTGTCGGGGTCAAATTTTAACGAACGCCCAAGGCGAATGGCGATGATCGCCATATTGACTAATGTGCAGGAGCGGAATCCGTTTTGCTCGTTTAATGCAAAGGGGGTGCGGGTGCGTACGGCGTGGGCAAAATCGGTCGTTTGCGGTTGGGGATCGGGATAAGCGGCCAATTTTTTCTCTAAATCGGGGATGTCGGAGCGGAATCCGGGGTAGAGTTTGCCATTGGGTCCCTCGATGTAGGCGGCTTTTTTGTCGCGATCTTCTCCGTCGAGTACAATGCGGCATCCGTCTGCATAGATTAATTCTACGCGCTTCCACGTTCCGCAGGCGTCTGAGTCTTGTTGTTCTCCATCGATTATCACCTCTACAGGGTTGGTGTTGTCTTTGCCGAGGATGTATTGAACGGGGTCTAAGTAGTGCTGTCCCATGTCGCCGAGTCCGCCGCCGTCGTAGTCCCAATAGCCTCGGAAGGTGTTGTGGGTGCGGTGTGCGTTGTAGGGTTTGAAGGGGGCGGGGCCGAGCCAAAAGTCGTAGTCCAATTCCGCAGGAATGGGTTGGGTCTCCAATCCGGTTTTTCCTACCCAGTAGAACTTCCAGTCAAAGCCGGTGGTGGCGCTCACGGTTACCTTTAAGGGCCAGCCAAGCAGTCCGCTTTCAACAAGTTTTTTGATCGGTTTTACGGTGGTGCCCATGCCGTAGAAGGTGTCGGTAAAGCGGAACCAGGTGTTTAATCTAAAGATGCGTCCGTGCCGATGTACTGCTTCTTTGAGGCGGATGCCTTCGCCGATGGTGCGGGTCATCGGTTTTTCGCACCAGATGTCTTTGCCGGCTTTGGCTGCTTCTACTGCCATTACGCCGTGCCAATGGGGCGGGGTGGCGATGTGTACGATGTCGATGGAGGGGTCTTGTAAGATTTCTCGATAGTCGTGGTACGTCTTCACGCCCGCCGGACAACGTCTGAGGGCAAGTTCTAAGTGGCTCTTGTCTACGTCGCAAATCGTGGTGAGGCGAGCGCCCGGATAGGGAATGTGTCCGCGCCCCATGCTTCCCGTACCAATGATCGCTTTGGTCAGCTCATCGCTTGGGGATAGAAAACCGGGGCCGCCGAGTACGCGGCGCGGAACGATGGTAAAGGCGGCGGCTCCCATAGCTGCTTTTTTGAGGAAGTTGCGCCTGTTTTGATTTGATTGGCTCATATTAATGGTATTTATTGATTTATTGATTTATGAGTGATACAAAAGTATTGATTTTTTTGACAGTGATTTCATTCAATGTTTACGACTACATACTCCGAACGAGTTCCAATCCTAAACTTTCCGCCCCAAATCCCTATCCCAGAAGTCACGTAGAAGTGTGTATTTCCTCTCTTTAGATAGCCATAAGACACCTCAAAGATCGCCTTGGCTATCCACGATATGGGCAATACCTGCCCTGCGTGCGTATGCCCCGCAAAGTAGAAGTCGACATGATTCTCTTCCACTTCATCAAAATGAAACGGTTGATGATCAATCAGAATCAACGGTTTTGATTGATCAAGCGGTTGGGTCAATCTGGCAATCGCCTCTCTTTTGGTGTTTGACCTGTCGTCCCGCCCCGCAATATAAAAGGCATTGTCCACAAGCACCGCCGTATCTCTCAACACCGTAACCCCTGCTTTGGTAAAAAAATCGATACACTCCCCTATATTCGAAATATATTCATGATTCCCGGGCGCTAAATAGATGCCATGTCTGGTTTTAATCTCACCAAAAACGGCTGCATAGTTCCGTTCATATAGCGGTTTTAAGCTGTTGTCAATCACATCGCCTGCAATCAGTACCACATCGGGCTCTTCGCGATTGATCAGTTTTACCCATCGTCTAAACTCCTTGGTTCCGATTCCATATCCAAGGTGCAGATCGGAGATCGCCACAATTTTCAAAGGCTTATCCAATACGCTGCTTTTCTCTGTTTTGATATCGATTTGGATCCGTTTTTTATGGTGATAGTGTACATTGCCCGCCGTCATTAATCCCGCAATAATGAGGGACAATAGACCCAACCCAGTCCAACTGTTCAACATCAACCGACCGAGCGGCAACACTCCCGTTAAACGCAGGGCATCCAACAAAAGAAACATCACCACAATGTATATCATCATGATGAGCCACGAAGTGCCCACCCGATACATCAACGACGAGACCCAATAGGGAAAGATAAAGCCAAGTCCCATGGAGAGAAACGGTAGAAGAGTCAACAAAATAGCGGTGCACACCAACAGGGTACGGCTCGCCGGAAAGAGCGGGATGAGGTGCCACAAACGGAAAAAGATATAGAAGTTAGCGCCGATGATGACAACCAACATCGTGAGGAGCATGAGGACAATCTTCACATCCGACTATTTTAGCCCTCTGCGTTTGAGTAGTGCATCGGGATTGGGGTCTTTACCTCTGAACTGTAGGAAAAGTTCGGCAGGATCGACCGTTCCCCCTTTTGAAAAGACGGTGCGAAGTTTTTGCGCCAACTCCTGATTAAAGATGTCGTTGGTTTCAACAAACGCCTGATAGATATCCGCATCCAAAACTTCTGCCCAAAGGTAGCTGTAGTAACCCATGGCGTAACCACCGCCAAAGATGTGCGTAAAGTAGGTCGAACGGTGTCTTGGCATCAATTCGGGAATCAAGTTTATTTTCTTCATCGCTTCGATTTCAAAATCCACGCCGTTTTTGGTAATCGGTTCGGTACTGTTATACCAATAGTAATCCAACAACGCCGACGCCAAATTCTCGCCCGTAATAAATCCCTGATTAAACTTATCGGCCCGCTCCATTTGTTCAATCAGTGCATCCGGCACCACCTCTCCGGTTAGATAGTGTTTGGCATAGGTCTTTAAAAATTCAGGTTCAAACGCCCAATTTTCCATCACCGACGAGGGCATCTCCACAAAGTCACGCTTTACATTAGTGCCCGACAAACTGCGGTATTTGGTTCTGCTGAACAACATGTGCAACGCATGTCCCATCTCGTGAAAGAGCGTTCCCACCTCGTCAATCGACAACAGCGCAGGCTGATCGCCCGCAGGAGCGGTATAGTTACTCACGTTGGTTACAATCGGAATCACGTGGTTGTTAGGCCAACCCGATTGCCGACGGAAATACGACATCCAAGCCCCACCACGCTTACTTGCACGCGGATGGTAGTCGGCCAAGAAAATTCCGATCTCTGTGCCGTCGGCCTCTTTCATCAGAAAAGTTCTGTTTGCAGGATTAAACTTGGGAATGTCAAAACGCTCTTCCCATTGCACGCCCCAAAGCCTTGCGGTCAAATCAAAACAGCCATGAATCACATTTTCCAACGGCAAATATTCACGAAAAGCAGTCTCGTTAAAATCGTACTTCACCTGCTTCACCTTTTCTGCATAATAACGCCAATCCCAAGCCTCAAGCTTAAATCCGCCCTTATTGGCATCAATAATCGCCTGAAGTTCTTTACGCTCTCTTTGCAACACCTGTTGCGTGGCAACCCACATATCGTTCAAAAATTTGTGAACCGTTTGCGGATTTTTGGCCATACGGTCTTCCAAAATATAGTCGGCAGCGGTCTCAAATCCAAACAATTTTGCTTTTTCCAATTCTAAAGAAGCAATTTTTGAAATGATTTGATTGTTGTCATTCTCATTGCCATTATTGCCCACATTCATATACCCCTGCCACACTTTTTCACGCAAATCGCGACTATCCAAGAACGTCAAAAGAGGCGTAAACACCGACCTTTGTAGCGATTTCCACATCCATTTCCCCTCGTGTCCCTCACGCTTTGCCAAATTGGCAGCCGCCGCAACAACTGCTGCCGGTAGTCCCGCCAAATCTTCTTCGTTGTCGATGATCAAAACAAAAGCATTCTGATCATTCAACACATTATTACCAAATTGCGTACCAAGCACCGAGAGCTCTTCGTTAATCTTTTTCAACTCCGC
>WQYK01000103.1 GCA_009781275.1 Bacteroidales bacterium
GCTCATGGCGGAGGCGCTTTTTCGGGCAAGGATCCCAGCAAGGTGGATCGCTCGGCTGCCTACGCTGCCCGTTATATTGCCAAAAATTTAGTCGCTGCCGGAATTGCCGACGAAGCGCTGGTACAGTTGGCGTATGCCATTGGCGTTGCTAAACCCGTCAGCATATCTGTGAACACCTACGGCACTTCTCGTGTTGCGCTGTCAGACACAGAAATTGCAGAGCGGATCCCCAAAATCTTTGACCTGCGTCCAGCCAAAATTATTGAGAAGTTTCAACTAAAGAATCCTATCTATCAGGCGACTGCTGCATACGGTCACTTTGGCCGCGATCCCTATACCAAAGAGATAGAGGTGATGGTCAACGGGAAACCGGTCATCAAAGAGGTCACTTTCTTTGCTTGGGAGAGGTTGGATGCGGTGGATGAGATCAAAAAAGTGATGCGTTAATTCCGGCTCCACCTTAGTTTTTTCCCAAACCCCAATCGATTGTCTGTGAACTTGACCTCGTGGAGCTCCAATATCCATAACGGTGATGTGTTGAGTATGGCGTAAGGGAAGCGTTTGAGGTAGGCCCGGTGCACCTTTTTTTTGACTTCGGGAGAGGGGGGCGCTATCAATTGACCGGTAAATTGCACCCCGCGAATCAATCCAATGATTTCTGTTTCGAGCGCAATGGCGCCTGCAACGCTTTGGTTGCACATTGCCTCTGTGATGTGGCGGGTGGCGGGGTCGGAGGTAAAGACCAAAGCAGCGTCTTCTTCAATAAAAGCATAAAACATAGATGCACACCATGGTTGCCCATCCTTACAAGTGGCAAGCGTAAAGACGTGGTGTTTTTTTAAAAATTTGATGATGCGTTTGTCCATCGGCGTTTTGCAAAAATTGTTGATTTGTCACCGCAAATATACGGCTCCAAACTATTTTTGCACCATGTTGGGACAACTCTTTTCTCTTTTCTTTCCCCGCCTCTGCGCGGTTTGCCACAAATCGCTGATTTCTGTCGAAAAGTTGCTTTGTTTGGGATGCATCTCTGACCTTCCACGCTCCGGTTATTGGCTGCGGGAAGAGAACATCGTCGCAAACCTTTTTTGTGAATCGCCAGAAATCAGGGCTCAACACGCCTCCTCTCTCCTCTACTACACCAAAGAGAGCCCCTACCACCAACTATTGATCCGGCTCAAATACAAGGGAGAGACCCAAATCGGAATTGAACTGGGGCAATGGTTTGGTGCAGAGCTGATAAAAGCTCCACTATACCAAACAATCGAGGCGATTGTTCCCGTTCCGCTCCATCCAAAAAAGGAGCGAAAAAGGGGCTACAACCAAAGCCAGCTCTTTGCGCAGGGCATTGCCTTATCCACAGGATGGACATTAGAGACAACAGTCCTCAGACGTAACCGGCATACTGCTACTCAAACTAAACTCAACCGCGATGAGCGGCGGCAAAATGTGGCCGGCGCTTTTTGCCTGAGCAACCCGGAGCGGATTGCAGGAAAGCACATCTTGCTGGTGGACGATGTGCTCACCACCGGCGCCACGCTGCAAACTTGTGTTGCGGAACTACTTAAAGTTCCAGGGTGCAAGATTTGGGTGGGGACGATTGCGTATGTTGAGTAGATTATTTACTCCCACTCAATCGTAGCCGGCGGCTTTGAGCTGATGTCAAGCACCACGCGGTTTATGCCCCTGACTTGATATATAATTTTGTTAGAGACCCTTGCCAAGAAGTCGTAAGGCAACCGGTGCCAATCGGCGGTCATTCCGTCTGTGGAGTTTACTGCACGTAGCGCTACTGCATTCTCATAAGTGCGCTTGTCGTCTATTACGCCCACGCTTTTTACCGGCAGCAGTATGGCGCCGGCTTGCCAAACGGCGTCATAAAGACCTTCTTCTCTAAGCATGGAGATGTAGATATCGTCTGCCTCCTGCAACAAGCCAATTTTCTCTTTGGTCACCTCGCCAAGAACGCGGATGCCCAGTCCGGGGCCGGGAAAAGGATGGCGCTGTAAAAACTTATCGGGCAAGCCCAAGCATTTGCCCACCAGGCGTACCTCGTCTTTAAAGAGAAGGCGAAGCGGTTCGACAACTTTTAGCTTCATGTAATCGGGCAGTCCTCCCACGTTGTGGTGCGATTTGATGGTTTGAGAGGGGTCGTCCACCGATAGCGATTCGATCACGTCTGGATAGATGGTGCCCTGTCCCAACCATTTGGCGTCCTTAATCTTGTTTGCCTCTTTGTCAAAGACGTCAATAAAAGTGCTTCCAATGATTTTGCGTTTTTTCTCGGGATCTTCTACTCCCGCCAGGCGCGAAAAGAACAAATCTTGGGCGTCCACACCAATCACATGCAGGCCTAACTCTTTGTAACCCTCCAGAACGGATGTAAATTCATTTTTACGCAACAGCCCCGTATCTACAAAAATGGAGGTGAGGCACTCGCCAATGGCTTTGTGCAGCAGCAGGGCGGCAACTGTGGAGTCAACGCCACCCGATATTCCAAGCACCACCCGATCTTCTCCAAGTTGCGCTTTAAGCATCTCCACAGTAGTTGCTACAAATGAGTCGGGCGTCCAATTTTGGGGGCAGCCGCAAATATCGACTGCAAAGTTTTTGAGCAATGCTTTTCCATCTGTACTCTGATACGCTTCGGGGTGAAACTGAATGCCAAAGGTCATCTCCCCTTCTCTTTGATAGGCCACATTTTTTACATTGTGCGTTCCGGCCGTCACTTTACAGGATGGAGGCAAAATTTCAATCGTATCTCCAAGGGACGCCCATACTTGAGATTGCTCGTCAATCCCTTTAAAAAGAGGGCAGTCTTTATCAACGTACGTCAGGTTTGTCTGTGCATACTCCCTTTTGTTTGACCCACGCACCTCTCCTCCCAGATGACGGGCTACATATTGCGCCCCATAGCAGATGCCCAGCAACGGAAGATTCTCCTTTATCTTACTCAGGTCGATACGCGGTGATTTCTCGTTCCCAACCGAAAAGGGACTTCCGGAGATAATCACTCCTTTTACCCATTTATCCGGAACGGGAAAACGGTAAAACGGATAGATTTCGCAATAGACATTGATTTCTCTGATTCTTCTGGCGATCAACTGTGTGTATTGAGAGCCGCAATCCAATATGACGATTTTTTCTTGCATTTGCGCTGATTTTGATTTGCGTGCAAAAATACGATTAATTTTTCCTACTTTTGCACAAAATTGACGAACCGTTATGGTTATTGACTACATTTCGCAACTCACCATCTTCAATTATATTGATATTATTCTGGTTGGATTGCTAATCTATCAAGCATTTAAGATTATTCGCGGAACAGCCGCCATGAGCATTCTGGTGGGCATCATTGTTATCTATTTTATATATTTAGTGACAAGAGAGCTCAAAATGAACTTGCTGAGTACCGTACTGGGCTCGGTGATGAGCGTGGGGGTGTTGGCGCTCATTATCGTTTTTCAGCAGGAGATTCGCCGCTTTCTCCTCCATTTAGGATCGCGTTACACCATCTCGTTTGGAAAAATCAAATGGTTGTCGATCTTCTTTAAGAGAAAATCTAAAGGGATGAGCCTGCAATGCCTTGACGAATTGATACAGGCGTGCCGTAAAATGTCGGAAACCAAGACCGGCGCATTGATCCTGATCACCCGCCGCTCCTCTCTTGAAGCCATTGCAGAGACGGGAGATGCGATTGACGCCGTAGTGAGCCGCCGCCTGATTGAAAACATCTTCTTTAAGAACGCCCCGCTCCACGACGGCGCCATGCTGATCTCATCGGAACGGGTCAGGGCAGTCCGGTGCACCCTGCCCATCTCCGACAATCCCAATATTCCCGCTCACTACGGCATGCGCCACCGCGCCGCTATGGGTATTAGCGAACAGACCGACGCTTTGGTGGTGGTGGTGTCGGAAGAGACGGGGAACATCTCTGTGGTACAAAACGGAAACATTCAAAAAATCAATAGCTTCACCGAACTTCGCCTGACGATTGATTCGGGGATGAAGTGGTAAACCCTTACGTGATATGAAACCTTTTTTTGCCCTCCTCCTCTTGCTGCTTCCCTACCTCTCTACAGCGCAGCCGCTTGAGAGAGATTCGCTCCGTAAACTGATTGCTGCTTCAGAAGGGGAAGATCGATTGGACTACTATGTACGATTGACCAACATCTACTTTGGGGAGGCAAGTAACGATGCAAAATTGGATACCCTTCTGTCGCTTTACCGCGACTTTGAGGCAGAGATCGATCGACAGGGCACTGAAAAGTATAAGGGACTCATCAGGTACAATACAGTTGCCGTTTTTTCCAACAGAAATGAGTACCACAAAGTGATTCAACTGGCGCCGGAAAACCTCCGGTTTGCTTCCAAACATGAACGGTGGAACACCTACTATAGCATTTACACCTTATACGTAGAGGCGTACTGGAAAAAAGGCGAATTTGGAAATGCAATCGTTGGGGCGAGGGCTATGTATGACCATGCTACGCAGCACAAACACGAGGAGGGCATTGCTCAGGCCCTTTTTTCGCTGGCAACCATTTACGGAGCCATGAACCGGCCTTTGGAGGAGGAGAAATACATTAGAGAGTGTCTCGATGCCGTTGAATATCAATATAATATATGGCATATCAAGGCCATGTCTTTTGTTAATCTGAGTAGTCTATTGATTAAAAAGGGAGCGTATGAACAAGCGTTGTTCTATGCACAAAAGTTTGAGTCACTCACCCGTCAGGTCGAAGGGGAGCTAAACTCAAAAATCCCGGACTTATGGCACAATCTGTGGCGTTTACAATTGCGTTTACATCTGGCTCAGGGAGCAACCGAACAGGCGGAAATCTATTGCCAACACTTAGAAAGCGCGGGAGGAGCGACCAATTTGTTTGAAGCGGCTTTGGGGCGCGCCCAAATATCCCATGAACGCCAACAATACCACGCCGCTTTGTCTGAGGTTAATAAGGCATTGACGCTAAGCCTGGAGCTGCCCAAGCGTTTGGAGCGGTGTATTGAGCTTAAAGTCAAAATTATGTGCGCTCTTCAAGGAGTGAATGAGCTGCACGAATTGTTTGTGGAGCTTACTCATTTGCGTGATTCCGCCCGCGAAACCGAGCTCAACGCCAATTTGGATGAAATCCGTACCCTCTACGAAGTGGATAAAATCAACGCCCAAAAAGAGCGCGCCTACAACAATTTTCTCTTTGCCTTGGCAGGCTGTGCGCTTTTGTCTGTTGCGTTGGGAATCTGGATTTTTTATAGCCGAAAAGTGGTCAGAAAAAACAGAGGGCTCTATCTTCAAATCAAAGAGCAGGACAGGCTGGCAGAGGAGCTGGAGGCGATGACAAGGCGGTACCAACAATTGGCGTCTCCAAGCGATACGGAGGTTGACAAAAACCTGCCCGGCAATCCCCAACAGCAAGAGCTTGTATCGCGACTGCTCAACTACCTGCGCCTCGACAAAAACTTTACAAAGCCCAATGTTGAGCGTCAGGAGCTCATCAACGTTTTGGCAACCAACAAAACCTACCTCTTTGAATCGGTTAAAGCCGTTACGGGAAAAACGTTACAAGAGTACGTCAACCTCATGCGCACCGACGAGGCCAAACGGATGCTTGACCTTCATCCCGATTATACGATTGACGTGATTGCAGACGCCTGCGGATTCAGCGCCATCCGCACCTTCTACCGTATTTTTAACGAGCACTACCAAATCACTCCGTCAGAATATCGGAAAATGGCGCGAATGGGGGTCTAAACACCCCCAAACCCCCCATTTTCGGAATGGGTGGCACAAAGTTCGGAATGGGTGGCACAAAGTTTATCTTTTACTTTCCTAAATTTGCACTCGGATTTCTATTCAAGCCATGCGACCAATCCTCATCATCA
>WQYK01000104.1 GCA_009781275.1 Bacteroidales bacterium
ACAATCTCGTCCCAGCCAATCATCTTTTTGCCGTACTTATGTACGATCTGCTCCATTCTCTTTACAAAATAGGTTTGTAAATCCATGATGTCGGTCATGCCCTCTTTGGCAAAAAGCGCTTGACAATGGGGGCACTCTTTCCAAGGCGCGGGATTTACCTCGTCGCCACCTATGTGAATGTACTCCCACGGAAAGAGTTTGGCCATTTCGGCAATGATGCCGTCAAGCATCTTATAGTTGGCCTCACGACCCACGCACCACAGGTTCAAATTCTCGCCATTTACGCTAAGACTTAGGTCGTTGCTTTCGCAACGGATTTCGGGATATGTGGCAACAGCCGCTTTAGCGTGTCCGGGCAGGTCGACCTCAGGAATGATGTTGATGTGCAGTTTTTGGGCATACGCGACAATATCTTTGATCTCCTGTTGGGTATAGAAACCTCCGTAACGTTTGTTACCTGAGCCGTAAGTGGGAGGCAACACCTCATTGGGGCCGCGCCATGCACCTAACTGAGTGAGTTTTGGATATTTTTTTATCTCCAATCGCCATCCGTTATCGTCAGTAAGGTGCCAGTGAAACACATTTAGTTTGTGCATCGCCATCCAGTCTAAATATTTTTTAACGGTGGCTACACTGTAAAATTGTCGCGATACGTCTAACATCAAACCGCGATAGCCAAAGCGCGGATGGTCTCTAATCTGTAAACAGGGAACCACCCACTCTTCCCAGCCTGTCACCTGTCCGGAATAAACAACGGGCGGCAATAGTTGCAACAAAGATTGCACTCCGTAAAAAAGACCGGCTGCATCCGGGGCGACAATGGCAACGTTATTGGCGTCAACTAAGAGTGTATATCCCTCTTTTTGAAGATTTTTCTCTTGATTAGAGATCTCTAGAACAATGTCTCCCTTTCTTTTTTGACCCCCTGGTACAGAAGTTTTGATCATGGGAAGCTGATACCCGGTCGCGTGACGGAGTTTTAAAGCCAAATAATTTGCAGTCTCTTCGGCCCCGGGAACAATCAGTAACCGACTATCGTTCTGTAAGCTAAACACACCTTGATGTATCTCTGTTTCAACAGGTAAAGGTACAAGATCCAACGGTTTTTGTGCACAAATAGTGACAGGAATGGCCAGCATGAGCAAAATGGTTACATAAAATCGATGCATATATATAAAGGTATGGTTAAAAGTCATCATAGAGGATAGAGCAAATAGGGCGCACGGTCTTGAATAAATTGTTCAACGTCACCTTTCCAGCGCTCTTTGATTTCGTCTGCGCTCTTGCCCTCGAGGATCATCGTGCGGGCGTAAGAGACCCCAACCAATCGTTCAAAGGAGGGGCGAAAAAATTGCTCACCAATTTGGATATTATTGTTTAAGTTTTGATATGCGTCAATAATATATTTTAACGTAAAGCCATCGGCAAAAATTTCTTTGTTAGAGGGCTCTGTCGTAAGGTCTACTCCAAAGCAAAGCAAATCCAACTGCGGTGATCTGGGCGCTGCTGGAACCGACTTGGGCGTAAAGCTAAAATCGTATCCCGTCATCTGCGAGTGTCCATAGATTTGGAAGGGCCAATCGGTACCCCGTCCCAAGCTCACCACAGAACCTTCAAAGGGACATAGAGCGGGGTAGAGATAGATCGAACGGTCATTAGGAAGATTGGGTGAAGGGGGCACAGGAACATGATATAGAGTTTGATGGGTGTAGTTTTTACACTTGATTACTGTAACGTCGCATTGAAGGTTATCTTTTAACCAATTTTTCCCATTGATCATACCTGCCAACTCACCTAATGTCATGCCGTGCACTACAGGAACGGGAATGATGCCGACAAAGGAGCGATGATTTTCAATATCTAACAGAGGTCCATCAACATAATGCCCGTTTGGGTTAGGGCGATCTAAAAGGATCAGCGGAACCTGATTTCTGGCGCATGCCTCCATCAGGTAATACATTGATGTCATGTATGTATAAAAACGAAGTCCAACATCCTGAATATCATAAACCATTACATCCAACTGACGCATCATGGAGTCTGTTGGCATGGTACGGTTGCCGTATATAGAGACAATCTGAATTCCGGTGTCGGGATCTATTTCATCGCCAACATAACCGCCGGCGCTAATGGAACCCCTAAAACCATGTTCAGGCGCAAAAATAGTTTGGATATCGATACCAAGAGTTACCAATGAATCAACTAAATGTGTATTGCCGATCATTGCTGTGTGGTTTGTCAAAATGCCTACACGTTTATCTTGGAGCAACTGAAGATACTCTTCTAATTGTTCTGCACCGACGATGACTTGAGCTTCTTGTTTAGATTGTGTGCAACATGCAGAAATTGACAAGCACACAAAGAATAGGACTTTTGTAAAAAACATTTTTTTCATGACTGAGAGTTTGGTTAAATTTATTTGGGCATAAAGTTAAAAAAAAACCGTAAAATTGCACTAAATTATTTTTTGATATGTCTTGCAAACTCATCTCTAAAGTACCCAATGGGCCATTATCGCAAAAGTGGACATCCCACAAAGATTCGCTACGCTTAGTCAGTCCAAATAATAAGAGAAAGTTAGAAATTATTGTAGTAGGGACAGGATTGGGAGGATCTTCTGCGGCTGCCTCTCTTGGTGAGCTTGGCTATAATGTAAAAGTCTTTTGTATCAACGACTCTCCACGTAGGGCACACTCTATTGCCGCACAAGGAGGGATCAACGCTGCCAAGAACTATGCAAACGATAACGACTCTGTTTATCGACTTTTTTATGACACCATAAAGGGTGGCGATTTTAGAAGTAGAGAAGCAAATGTTTATCGCCTGGCAGAGCTAAGCAATGTTGTAATAGACCAATGCGTAGCACAAGGAGTCCCTTTTGCCAGAGATTATGGTGGCATGTTGCACAGCCGCAGTTTTGGAGGAACACAAGTAAGTCGTACCTTTTACGCTCGTGCACAAACAGGCCAACAACTTTTATTAGGCGCCTATGGAGCGCTTAACCGTCAGATAGCTAAAGGAAACGTTAAAGTCTACACAAGAAGGGAGATGATGGATCTGGTGGTCATAAATGGAGAGGCAAGAGGGATTCTTGTGCGCAATCTTGTTTCCGGTCGTATTGAACGTTATGGTGCACACGCCGTTGTCATTGCAACAGGAGGGTATAGTAATGTCTTTTTTCACTCAACCAACGCAATGCACAGCAACGGCTCTGCAATTTGGCAGTGCTATAAAAAGGGAGCCTTTTTTGCAAACCCCTCTTTTACACAGATTCACCCTACTTGCATACCTGTTCATGCAAAGCATGCATCTAAACTCACCCTTATGAGCGAGTCTCTGCGCAACGATGGACGCATTTGGACGCCTAAAAAGAAAGAGGATGTAGAACGTCTACGTTTAAATACATTGCAACCTTCACAAATTTTAGAAACAGATAGGGACTATTTTTTAGAAGAACAATATCCTGCTTTTGGTAATTTGGTACCACGTGATGTGGCCACTCGTGCGTGTAAACGGCAATGTGATGCAGGTTACGGAGTCAACAAAATAGGTAAAGCTGTTTTTTTAGATTTTTCGGATGCTCTTCTGCGCCTTGGAAGGGATGAGATTGAGGATAGGTACGGGAATCTGTTTCAGATGTACCAGAAGATTACCACAGTTAATCCTATAAATCAACCGATGATGATCTACCCCGCTCCTCATTATACAATGGGGGGACTTTGGGTTGATTACAATTTGATGACAACCATACCTGGACTTTATGCAATCGGAGAGGCAAATTTTAGCGACCATGGAGCAAACCGTTTAGGTGCTTCTGCATTGATGCAGGGCTTGGTCGATGGATATTTTATTTTACCTTATACAATTGGTGATTATTTGGCAGATAAAATAAAGGTTCCTTTCACTGACGTCAACCATCCGGTTTTTGATGAGACAGAAGTGACGATCAAAGATCGAATAAGTTCTCTTTTTTCGGACAACAGATCCAATTCAGCAGATTTTTTTCATCAGGCACTTGGAAGAATCATGTGGAAAAAGGTAGGAATGGACAGGTCAGATGCTGGTTTGCGTTTTGCACTTAGAAAAATTGAAGAATTAAAATCAGCGTTTTTAGAAGGTATCTACGTATCAGGAAGTCGTTATGACTTAAATTACGAATTAGAGAAAGCTTTGAGGGTATCAGATTTTATTGAAATAGCTCAGTTAATGGCTTTTGATGCATTAAACAGAAAAGAATCTTGTGGCAGTCATTTCCGTCGTGAGATGCAAACAAAAGAAGGCGAATGTCTTAGAGACGATATAAGCTTTATGTACGTTTCGGCTTGGGAATTTAACGGAATAGACAATCCTCCAATACTGCATAAAGAGATTTTAGAGTATGATTATATAAATATTATAGAACGTAACTATATTTTATAAGAGCAATTATGGACTTTAATATAAAGGTATGGCGTCAAAGTAGCCCTAAGGCGATTGGCCGTTTTGAAACTTATTTTTTGTCTGTGATATCTCCCGATATTTCATTCGTGGAGATGATGGATAACCTTAACAAACAATTATCAGATTATAAACAAGATGTGATTGCATTTGACCACGATTGCAGAGAGGGTATTTGCGGAGCTTGTTCTCTCTATATTAATGGATATGCACATGGGCCTGATAGTGAGGTTACAACCTGTCAATTGTATATGAGAATGTTTAGAGATGGCTCAACAATTACTGTAGAGCCGTGGAGAAGTCGTGGGTTCCCAATCATAAAAGACCTGGTAGTAGATCGTCAGGCATTTGATAAGATTTTACAAGCAGGCGGATTTGTTTCTGTTGATACAGGCGGAGCTCCGGATGCAAATACCATCCCAATTGCAAAGATTGACGCAGATAAAAGTTTAGACGCATCTTCTTGTATAGGCTGTGGAGCTTGTGTCGCAGCTTGTAAAAATGGATCAGCGATGCTTTTTATTGCCGCACGTACGAGTGCGCTCTCTTTTTTGCCTCAAGGAAGTATTGAAAGGGCAGCCCGTGCAAAAGCAATGGTTAAAAAAATGGATGAATTAGGATTTGGGACTTGTTGTAATACAGGTGCGTGCGCTTTGGTTTGTCCTAAGAAAATCTCAATAGAGCATATTGCACGTTTAAACCGAGATTTTTTGCTATTTACTTGAAATCTTCCTAAAAGGTATGTAAGCCTCTAAGTATTTTATTACAGGATTGCCATCCATTAATGGAAAATCCAGTCCAAAAGGAGTCTTACCCTCAAAAAGAAAGGCTGCTTCCTCTTCCGTAAATTTTGCAATATTGGTGATGACGTCTATGATGTCTTGGGGATTGACAAGAAGGGTTAGTTCAGCCCCATTAGAGACCCCCCAGATTCCGTTTGGATATCGCCCGGATACAAAAGTGAAAGTGATGTACGAGCCATCTTGAACGTAGGTTCCGGAATCTATAGAATCTTGATTAATAAATTGACAAGAGTTATCGGGCAACATCAATATAGAAGATGGTTGTTTAAATTCCTTTCTAACATTTTGATAAGAGTCAACAAAACGTTTTTCTAAATCTATGCCGGTAATCTCCTCGTATTGTATCATCCTCTCTTTATCCCAACCTGCGTCGTAAAAAACTTGAGAAGTATCAATTGACCAGGTGCCTGTTATTTCAGGAGGCAGATATTTTTTATTACAACTACTAAGTAAAACAGGTAAAATAAACAGTAGTAACAGGGGGAGTCTGGTGTAAGTACTTTTTTTCATTATAGATTATTTAATGATTGTTTATGTATAGATGCAAATTTAGCTCATTTTGTTGCACGGTAAGAAAAAAGTTTTTAAAAATCGTATAAAAAATTACCAAAGGGATACCTTCC
>WQYK01000105.1 GCA_009781275.1 Bacteroidales bacterium
ATGAGGGAGGCTAAGTCAGACTTTGTGATTCACTCGGACGGAAAAACGCCTCTACTTCCACAGGTATTGGAGATCCATCATCTTATGTGTAGTTATATCTAATTATAAATAAATATTTTAATGAAAATCGATTTAAAAAAAGTATTAGCAGTATCGGAACATTCTGGTTTATATCTTTTTATTTCAGAATCCAAAAGCGGAATCATCGTAGAGTCTCTGGCAGATAAAAAGCGTACCTGCATAAGTCCGCGTGCAAAAATGACTTCACTATCAGATATTTCTGTTTATACCGATACGGGAGAATTGCGTCTGAAAGAGGTGCTGGAGCGGATGAAAAACCTCCCGGCAGAAAGAGAATTTCCCAACCCCAAGGCAGAACCCTCGCTTTTGAAAAAGTTTTTCGAAGAGGCGATCCCCGAGTACGACCGCGACCGCTTTTACCTCTCACACATGAAAAAGGTATTGGAGTGGTTCCGCCTCCTCCGCGAGAACGATGCGCTTGATTTTCTTGAAGAGGAAGATGCAGAAAACAGTAATCCTTAACACATTAGGCTGTTCTAAAAACAGAGTCGATTCGGAGCGGTTGGCAAGGCAAATAGAAGCTGAGGGGCACAAAGTGTTGTTGGAACATGAGCCAAATGCCTCCGTCAATGCAGATATCCTTATTCTTAATACCTGCGGATTCATCAAAGACGCCAAGGAGGAGTCCATAGAAGCCATTCTGGAGGCAGTAGAAGCCAAAAAGAGGGGAGAGGTAAAACAACTTTTTGTTTTTGGATGCCTCTCACAACGTTACGCCTCATCTCTATCCACAGAAATCCCCGAAGTAGACGCCTTTTTTGGCGCCAATGAGCCCTCACTTTTGCTCAATGCGCTTGGGCAAACGTGGAGAGCCCAATTGGCTACCGAGCGCCTGCTTTCCACTCCGGCACACTACGCCTACCTCAAAATATCGGAAGGCTGCGACCGCAGCTGTGCCTTCTGCGCCATTCCGCTCATCAGGGGCCCCCATCACTCCACACCTTTAGAACTGCTTCTTCAAGAAGCTGAAATATTGGCCGCCAAAGGGGTAAAAGAGTTGTTGCTGGTTGCGCAGGACACCACCTTTTACGGCCTCGACCTATACAAACAACGGATGCTCGCCCCACTCATGGAGCGATTGGCGCAAATTGATGGCATTGAATGGATTCGCCTGCATTATGCCTATCCTGCCGGATTCCCCCCGGATGTGCTTGAGTTGATGGCCCATCACCCCAAAATATGTCGCTACCTCGACATTCCGCTACAACACATATCCAACAAAGTACTTACCGCCATGCGCCGCTCTATTGACGAGGCGCAGACAAGGCAGTTGGTGGAGCAGATTCGTACCAAAGTGCCGGGCATTTGCCTCCGCACCACCATGATGGTGGGACATCCCGGAGAAGACAAACGCGCCTTTGAGTTGCTTTTGTCGTTTGTAGCGGAGGCCCGTTTTGAGCGTTTAGGCGCCTTTACCTACTCTGAGGAGGAGGGTACACACGCCGCCCGGCACACTAAAGATACGATTTCTGAAAAAGTGAAACAAGAGCGCTATCACCGTCTTATGGAGTTACAATCAGGTATCTCTCTTGTCTTTAATCAATCGCGTACAGGTAAAAAAGAGCGGGTATTGGTTGACCGCGAAGAGGAGGAGCGGTGGGTGGGACGCACCCAATTTGAATCTCCGGATGTTGATGGGGTGGTTTATATTGATAAAACTCACGATGAGGTAAATAACAAAAACATCATTGGTACATTTGCAGAAGTAACGATTCAAAAAGTGGGGGATTACGATTTGTTCGGGACGCAATAATTATTATCTTTGCTCCATGAAGAAAGTTGCCATTATTGGATTCGGGTCGATTGGCAAAAAGCTCTACGAGCAAATTTGCCTGGAGGGCTTGTTAGAAGTCGCCTTTATTCACGACCCCAAAGTGGATGTTCCTGTTCACTTAGCCCTGCATCATCCCCCAACCGGGAAAGATTTTTCCGGAGTAGACTTGGTCGTGGAGGCGGCCATTCCTCAGACGGTAGAAACCTTTGGACGGGAAATCGTCAAGTACACCTCTTTTATGCCTTTTTCTATCACAGCTTTAGCAGATCAACAGCTCTATGACGACATTGTTCGTCTTGCCCACCTTTACCAGTGTCGGCTATATATCCCACACGGCGCCATCTTGGGATTAGACGGCATCTTTGACGGCCGCAAACTCTTTGACAAGGTGCAAATCGTTACTACAAAAAACCCAAAGAGTTTAGGCAGGAACGATACCCAAAAGCACGTTCTCTTTGAAGGAAGCGTACGCGAAGCGGCTAAGCTTATGCCCAGAAACGTGAATGTACACGCTGCCTTAGCTCTGGCCGGAATCGGTTTTGACCAAACCAAATCGATCATCATCTCAGACCCAGACACAAAAGAGAACACCCACTTGATAACCGCCTCAAACGCAGATACCACCATGGAGATAGTGATCAAAAGCAATCCGATTGGAGCAGTGACAGGCGCCTACACCCCCATATCGGCGTATGGCAGCGTCAAAAGAGCTTTGAGAATTGCCGAAAAAAACATGACGGTTGTGTAAGGGGGATTTTAAAATTTGGCAAAAAATTTGCATACCTTGTTTAACGATTACTATAACCGTACTGTTCAAATGAAGTTATTGGAAGGAAAAGTTGCCCTCATTACAGGCGCAGCAAGGGGAATAGGAAAGGCCATTGCCCTCAAATTTGCCCAACATGGAGCTGATGTGGCATTTACTGATTTATCAGAAGATGAATTGTTTGCAGAGACAGTGTCTGCCATAGCCGCATACGGAATAAAGGTAAAAGGCTACGCCTCAAATGCCGCAGATTTTGCCGACGCCCACAAGGTGGTAGAAGAGATTCACAAAGAGTTTGGAAGAATCGATATCTTAGTAAATAACGCAGGCATCACCCGCGACACCCTGATGATGCGCATGAGCGAGGAGCAGTGGGACCTGGTCATCAACGTGAACCTAAAGTCGGCCTTTAACTTTATCCACGCAGTTACGCCCATCATGATGCGCCAAAAGAGCGGCAGTATCATCAATGTAAGCTCGATTGTAGGTGTGTCTGGGAACGCGGGGCAAGCAAACTACGCTGCTTCAAAAGCCGGTATGATAGGATTGGCCAAGTCAATAGCCAAAGAGTTGGGATCGAGAGGAGTTCGCGTAAATGCGATTGCCCCCGGGTTTATTTTAACCGAAATGACCGACCGTTTGCCGCAGGAGGTTCAACAGCAATGGATCACACAGATTCCGCTCAAAAGAGCCGGTACTCCTGAAGATGTGGCCAACATATCGCTCTTTTTGGCTTCCGATTTGTCCTCATACCTGTCCGGGCAAGTGATTCAGGTGTGCGGCGGCATGAATATGTAAATAAATGATAATTAATATGACTCGTTCTCAACACACTCTATCCGGCCTGATTGCCTTTCTCCTGGGAGTAGGCATGACAGCCTGCGGGGCCATGATTCAAATCATCGACGTCGATGTAAAACTCCCGGCAGAACACCTCATCTCTTTTGAAGACAGAACCGATATCGCTATCTTTAACGCACTTTACGACACCGAAGAATTCGAAGAGGCTGTGTGGAATGACAGCCTGTTGGTCAACAAAGTGGCAGAAGGCTTTCGCAATCAGTTGGCCACCGAACTCTCCTTAGACTCAGAGTCTATATCTGTGTTTAACCACTTCTGTGGCCAATCGGCACGCGGTACCTTAGATGACAAGGAGTATATCTACTCGCTATCTGAGCAAACGGGCGCCCAACTGCTGGTGTTAATCGATAGTGTGAAGCTTAGTGATTTTCAACATATCCGGCAAAAAATGCCAGCCACATCAGAATACAAACCTTACTACATAAGCGCAGTTTGGCAAATGGTTTTCCGCTTTTTTGATGTAGAGAAAGATCGCTTTGTAGCTCGTTTTGTATTTAATGACACCCTGTTTTGGAACGTAGTGGCAAGAGACAGGGACAGCATTCTAATCAATAGAAAGTTAGAATTATCTATCCCCGAAACAGCCGAGTATCTGGGCTCTTTAGTGGCCAGAAAAACACGTCCTCAATGGGAAACACAGGAGCGTGCGCTCTTTTTCTTCCCAAATAAAACGTGGTACAAAGCATTGGACCACGCCTTTATGTTTGAGTGGGAAGAGGCGCAAAACGTCTGGTTGTCTTTGACCAAAAAGGGCAAAAATCCCAAAAAGATCGCCTATGCCGCCTACGACCTTGCCGTTGCATTGGAGATGATGGGGCGTATTGACTTAGCTAAAGAGTGGCTGGAGTTGGCCAGTAAATACCAGAACATAAGAGAGGTTAAACACTACCTGCAAATGCTCGAAGAGCGCAGGCAACAACAGGGTGCTATCCTTTTGCAGTTGGAATAGCTGAATATGCCGCTTCCATTTTAGCGCGAATCTCTTTGGTACACAGATTTCCTATGCTGCCCGCATGGGTATGACGCAGTTGCTTATCGGTTGTAAAGTTTCCCTCACCCACCTCCAAACCCACCGATTTATAAGCATCCCTAAAAGGCATTCCAGCCAACACACGCCGGTTCACTTCCTCTACAGTAAAGAGATCATCGTATTTTGGATTGTCTAATATTTTACGGTTCACTTGTATATGCTGCAACATGAATGTAGAGAGATGCAAACACTCCCGCAATTGTGTAATCGTTGGAAAAAGAATATCCTTGAGCAACTGAAAATCCCGATGATAACCATGCGGCAGGTGGTTGCAAAGCAGAGCAATCTCATTTGGAACACTCTGAATCCGACTACATTGGGCACGAATCAACTCCCAAACATCGGGATTCTTTTTGTGGGGCATAATGCTCGAACCTGTACAGAGCGATTCGGGAAAAGAGATAAAGCCAAAATTGGGACACATATACATACAGCAATCGGCGGCCAACTTGCCCAAGGTGCCCGCTATGGAGGCCAAAGCAAAAGCAAGCGACTGCTCACTCTTTCCCCGGCTCATCTGGGCGGCAATCACGTTGTAATGCAAAGTGTCAAATCCAAGCAGTTGAGTTGTCATGAAGCGGTCTAACGGAAAAGAGCTCCCGTAACCCGCAGCAGAACCAAGCGGATTTTGGTTGATGATTTTATAAGCCGCCCCCAGCAGATGCATGTCATCAACCAGCGTCTCTGCATAAGCGCCCAACCAAAGCCCAAACGACGATGGCATGGCGATTTGTCCATGGGTATAACCCGGGAGCAGCGCCTCCTTATGCTCTTCGCTCAATCCTTGCAAACCATCAAACAATCCCATCACTTCCTGTGCAATCACACCACACATTTCTCTCAAATACAGCTTAATATCCGTCAAAACCTGATCATTCCGAGAACGCCCCGAATGAATCTTCTTTCCCACCTCGCCCAAGGTACGCGTCAACATCATCTCAATCTGAGAATGAACATCCTCCACATCAGGCTCTATCACAAAACCACCACTCTCCACCTCCTGTCGAATAACCAACAACTCCCGACTTAGCATTTCCAACTCATCAGGCTCAAGCAACCCAATAGAACAAAGCATTTGAATATGCGCCAACGAACCATCAATATCGTGCTTGGCAAACAACAAATCAAACATTTGATCATTGCCCTGTGTAAATTGGGCAACCTTTTGATGCGCCGCCGCACCCTTAGACCATAGAGGAGTAGACATAACAAATAGCATTTATCAATTGAATGTAACCATTAATTCCATCATCCAATTCAGTAAGAAAAATATACTCATCAGCGGTATGCGACCGCTCCGATGCCCC
>WQYK01000106.1 GCA_009781275.1 Bacteroidales bacterium
CGGTGTACAAAAATCTTTTTCCCTTACTCAACCTTAAACTGTTGACCTGCAATATCTACAATTGCGTACATAAAAAATATATCAATATTTTTGACTGCAAGCGCCTGATTACCATCAGATCTTAAAAAGCTTCACAATCTTTATTTCTTTTTTCAATTTGGGCTGCAAAGATAGAAAAGATTTATAACTTTGCAAAAAATCGTAATCATTTTTACCTAATACCACGTGGACTCACCTTTTATTTACACCAAATCCCTGCAAAACGACGCCTTCCTTGGTCGTCAGAACGAGATTAATTGGTTAAGTTCTAATCTAATACAGGGAGCGCATACCATCATTATCGAACCGCCTTTTTCCGGAAAACAGTCCTTGATCAACCAAGGTTTTTTGCGGATTCAAAAGCAAAAAACGCCCATCAAAACGTGCTCGATCCATCTGTACAACATTCGGAGCTGGGATGGTTTTCTTCTTTCTCTTGCGGAGCAGACAATCAAAAGCTTTGTCAATACGCTCGGAGAGTGGAAAACGATATGTTCCGATTTGCTTCCCCTCAGCAATCCGACTGTGAGGGTTAACGAGAAAAAGATGAACGATGTGCACCTCACATTTGCCCCTCCCTTTACCGATGAGCAAAAAGATGAGCTTTTAGCCCTTCCGGAGCGTCTGTGCTCCCGTTTTCAGGAGCGCCTCATTGTTTGTATACATGATTTTCAAAACATCAGCTTTTTTGAAGACTCCTATAAATCTCTGATAAACGCACTTAAGGTATGGAAGCAACAAACCCTGGCCACCTATTTGGCTACGGCGTCCAAGCCTAACATCATGCACGTGATGGATGGGAGTAGAGAAATCTTGATGAGGGTCTTTGAGCGGATACCTTTTGTACCTATTGAGGAAAAAGTTTTTGTTGATTACATCATCAGAGGGTTTGCTAAGGCAGGCAGGGTGATTTCTAAAGAGATGGCCGAATTGCTCTACCGCAAGATGGAGGGACACCCCTACTATACCCAGCACCTTGCACACCTCTGCTTTATTAATACCAAAGGGTTTATGAACAACGCCATGTTTAATCAGGCGTATGAAGAGTTACTGGATATTCACCACAGACGTTTTACCTCTGTTACCGATGACCTCACCCCTCCGCAAATCAACTATTTAAGAGCCGTTACACACAATATAGAACGTTTTTGCACCATTGATGTGTTAAAAAAGTACGGACTCAACTCATCGGCCAACGTCACCCGTGTGCGAATGGCATTAGAAAAGAAAGAGATACTTGAATTTGTGCGAAACAAACCACAATTTCAGGATCCTCTATTTAAGATCTGGTTTACAGAGCGGTTCAACTCCTTTGTATGAGTAAACCTTCTCACTTTTACCACCTTATTCTTTCTATAACCGGAGCCAGCGGCGCTGTTTATGCAGCCCGTTTTTTGGATAAAGCGCAAACAATCCCCCATTTGCAGCTCTCCATTCTGTTGAGCAAAAATGCAGAAGAGGTCTGGAAAACAGAAGTGAAGAGGCCGCTTCCCCAAGCAGGTCAATGGCGCTATTGGGATCTGTACGACTTCTCGGCACCCTTTGCATCGGGGAGCAACTGCGCAGACGCCATGTTGATTCTCCCCTGCAGCATGGGCACGGCGGCACGTATCGCGTGCGGCATCTCCGATACCCTCATTACCCGCGCCGCCGACGTGATGCTCAAAGAACAAAGACCCCTTGTCATTGTGCCCAGAGAGGCCCCCTTTAACCTGATTCACCTTCGCAACCTCACCCAACTGTGCGAATCGGGAGCCACTATCGTCCCTGCTTCTCCCGCCTTTTACCACCAACCGCAAAGCATCGATTTACTCATCGACCCCTTTATTGATCGACTCCTTTTTTTAAGCGGCGCCACACCCAAATACGACGGTTTCAAATGGGGAGGGTAGCTTTTCTTTGTTTTGTTTTCTGGTTATTCCCTTCTCCGCAGGCGCTTGCTACCGACCCCACCTCTTGCCCTACCCACACCATCCTCATCACCAACGACACCCTAACAATCGCTTTTCACCTGGCGGCAACCTACTATCCCGACTTGTGCAGCACCAAAATCCACCTCAAATACGGGAAAATCAAAACCTCCATGGCCGCCCTCCCGCGCTTTGGCTCAATCTTCAAGAAGCCCCACAAACGAACTTACAAAATCATCGTCAACGCCAACCCCAATAAACCACAAGCCAGACTCATCTACGACGCCCCCTTTGACGCCATTGTTGGCGTAATGGGACACGAACTGGCGCACGTATCTGACTATAACACTAAATCGTCTTGGCAAATCGCGCGTACAGGAATCCGCTACATGAGCAAAAACCAACGAAAAACCATTGAACACCAAACCGACTCCATCACCATCGCCCGCGGCTTAGGCATGCAACTGTATCAATTTGCATACTACGTTGCCTATGAAGCCGACCTTGACGAAGCCTATCGTCAATATAAATTGGATATATACATGTCACCAGAAGACATCTACAACGCCGTCACCACCGTAGGGGCGAATGGCATTCGCCCTATTCAACCCAAACCGTAGCCCCTGAACATCAATCAACAACCACCGTCAAAGTTTTAGTATCCGAACCCAGATAATTCTCTGCCTTTATAGTAATACTATAGATTCCAACCGTTTCCGGCACCCCCGACAACTCGCCCCTGTACTCGTCAATTTGAACCCAATTCAGTTCAGAATCCGCGTTTACGATGCTCCAAACAAAGTTTTCTGTCCCAGACGCAAAAAGGTTCGCCGAATAAGGCTCGCCTACCCTTCCCAAAGCCACCAACTCAGTCCCAATCTTAGGTAGATCCATCGCATAAACCACCTCGCCCCCAAGCACCGTCATCACAGCATTTATCTCCTTGATTTCAAAATCCCAACACGACTTACGATCAAAATAATCGCGGTCAATCACCACAAAGTCTGCCAAATATCCTTTTCTAAGGACGCCCTTGGTCTTCTCCTCAAAATTGGCATAAGCGCCCCCCCACGTTGAGTAGTGAAGGGCTTCTGCCCTGGTGAGCCTTTGATCCTTGAGCCAGCCGCTTTCTGGAGTGAAATTTTTGGTTCCGGGTTCATATTCTGCCTTGAACTTTCCTTTGTCTTCATCAATAATATCCTGCGTGGGGCCTGCCCTGCCTACGCTTCCCGTCCTGCTGACCCTTGTCACCCCTGCGTAGAGACCATGATAAGGATTAAGCAGTTCTACAGTTGCATCGGTTCCCTGGGCAATCACCCCGCCTCGGTCAATCACCTCGCGCCAAGCGTAGGCGCCCATGATCCTATCGGGGCCAATCAGGTTCTCTGCGTTGGTCATATCGGATGTGGCGTGTGTGGTTTGCATCGAAAGCACCATGCCTAAATCTACCGACCTTTGAATATCATTGATGCCGCTGTCGGTCATCACGCCGTCAACAAGGATATCTTTGACGCCAAGGCTCGCAATCTGATAGTGTTCAGGTCTCTGCCTGTCGTCGGTGACAAGATTTCCCCTCCCTTCCGCAATCAGTTCATTTTTGATCTTTTCATAAAAATCGTTGTATTTTCTGACGGCGGCATCGCCTATGACATGAACGCTTGTTTGCCAGCCCGCCAAGATGTTCCGATACATGTAGTCGTATATGGTTTCGTCTGTTTCGTACCAGGTGCCTGTGGTATTCCGATTGTTGTTGTAGGGCGCAAGCATGGCAGCGTTTTGACCGCCAAAGGCTCCGTCAATCAGCAATTTTGACGCTCTTACCGTTAATCTGTGACCGTGTTCGTTGATCAGACGGCCGTTTGCATCTCCACGTCCCTCGCTGATCATTCTTCTCCTGAACACCTCATCGGTTTTGGAAGTTCCGCCGTGCGCGATTTCAAGGTATATTCTGAGCTTTAGAGGATCAGAAAATCCCTGAAGCATCCCCTGATAAGCGTGGTCAAGCATGTCAAATGTACCCATGCCCGAACCCGCATCCATGATGGTGGTGATCCCGTAAGAGAAGCATGCCTTTTGAGCCGCATAAAGTGCAGCCCTGCTTTGGGCATCAGTCGATCCCGGAACGCTAACAAAACGTCTTGCATTTCCTTGCAAAACTCCGATTGCTTTGCCGCTCTTGCTGACAAGGGTCACCACGTCCCCGGAGGGATCGGGGTAATCGGGCGGATTGTTGTCCCAGTTAATGCGTCCCAGCGCTACCAAAATCTTCTGGTTCGCGCTCCGGTTTGCCGCCGGTACCGCAAGGGCAGCAGCCAGCGCACGGGCGTTTCCTAACTCTAAGGCTTTGGTGTTGTACCAGGCCGAATGGCCCGAAGTGTTTGTCAATGCAACGGGATAGCCGCGAGACACCGCGTCAAGTTCCCACCTTGTGGGCCAATTGGAGATGCCATCCGGGTGGGGGTTGCTGTCCCAATCTCCCCCAATGCCGTTTGCCCATCCCTGCGATACGATCCAAGTATCATTGGGGTTAGCGCCCAACGCGTGCAACTTGTCTGCCTCAGCCTTAACTGCGTTGATAATGTCACTTTTAGGTTTATAGAATATGTCCAAACGATCGGATCGAATGCCTTCTCCAATGTAGTGCATATGGCTCTCAATCATGCCGGGAATAACAGTCGCGCCTTTCAGGTCGATCCACACAGCGTCGGGGCCCGGGGCTTCAGCAGTTCCGATGGAGGCTTTAAGGCCCGCGTCGGCGATCCACCGCGTCAAATCTCTATCTTTATCTGCAATGCATTCAATAAACTGATCTTTTGTAACCATGGCTCTCGCTTTCAGGTATGAGTTGATTTTTCCGCCTGCTCCCGTGATGGCGCCCGGTGAGTTGTCGTAATCGAAATCACTGGGATTTGCCTCTGTATAGATCATCCCGTTGTACCACACATAGTACTTGCTTGGGTCAAATGAGCCCTGTTCTGCAAGCGCTTCTTGAGGATTGAAAGCTCCTCCCCAAATTTTGCGTTCTGAAACTGTTTTGCTGTTTTGGCTACACGCAAATATGCCCAATGCAAGCACAAGGCAAAGCGGAATAGCGATGAATAGTTTTTTCATATTTTAAAAGTTTAATTTATCAGGATTTTGTCTATTATCGAACAAAGTAATAATTACAACTCTGTTTTCTAATGGGACTTCTTTGTAGTAAATAGTTGTTTGAGGGGAAAGCACGCAACGTCTAATGCTTTGTTCTTTATTGCAATAAGGACAAATTGCTGGATTCTTTGAGAGGTGCTGCAAATCGGATTCCAATTTCTTTGCGAAATTTTTTATTTCTCGTTTAGACCATCGTTCCTCCAGGTAATCGAAAATAGCAGTAAGGTTTCTCTCTGCCTCTGAAGTCCATTCAATCTCTAAAGCCATTTCTCATAACGCTTTTTAACTTGTTCATGAGGAGTAATCTTGCCCTGCTCAAAATCATCCAATCCTCGTTCAATGGACAACAATTCTGCATGGGGTATACCAGATGCACCTTCCTTTATTGCACTCACTTTGTCCAACACAGAAAGGTCATTTAATTCTGTTATCCAGTGAATGATGTCTATCTTTTGAGCAGTTGCGGAAGGGGTCATGGTCTTTAACTTTTAATATCGCTACGAAGTTACGACTTTTTGTGAGTTCAACAAAAAAACTGCCTTTTTCGGACCAAAAAACACCCTATTTCCCACGAAAAAAGCAGCCACTTTATGTAACTGCTTTATTTTTAGTGACCTCGACAGGATTCAAACCTGTAACCTTCTGATCCGTAGTCAGATGCTCTATTCAGTTGAGCTACGAGGCCA
>WQYK01000107.1 GCA_009781275.1 Bacteroidales bacterium
CTCTCCCTTTTTGCTCATAGTATTGCTGGTGGTACTCCTCCTCTTTCCAATTTGTGGAAGCAGGCTCAAGCGCTTTGGCCACGTCGAGGTGCATATCTTTTTGTATCTGAATATACCTCTCTGCCATGGCTTTTTGCTCCGCGTTCCGATAGAAGATAAACGAACGGTACTGCGGCCCAATGTCGGGTCCCTGACCGTCTGTTTGGGAGAAGTCGTGCGTTTCAAAAAAGAGCTTTATCATCGATTCATAATCGGTCTGCTTGGGGTCAAACAACACCTCGGTGCACTCTAAATGGCCTGTGGTTTGGGTACAAACCTGTTCGTAAGTGGGATTGTCCAGATGGCCGCCCATAAAGCCCACGGCGGTGGCTTTCACTCCTAAGGCCTTCATAAAGTGGTACTCCGTACCCCAGAAACAGCCCGATGCAAAGTAGGCGCAGTCGATGGTTTTCCACCTTTTTAGTAAGGGGAAATATTGTTGCATCTGCCTGACAGCCTCTTCTTTTGTAATGGGATTTTGGCTATTTTGATAGTGCTCTTCCATAAATTCGGCGCATCGTTCAATCATCTCGTCCATGGTGATTTCTTCTGTAAAATCTCCCTCGTTATAACAAAAGCAGCAGTACTCTTTGTTGGCTGTGAGGTCTTTGTTGGTTCCAAAATGCTCGGTGGCGGTCATGGGCATGGCGCAGCTTTGGCAGAAAAGGGGAGTTTCCATAGTATTTTGTTCATTTCATTTTGTCAGTCGTTCTAATTCCTGGCGCGTAACCCACTCCCTTTTACCGTCCGGCGACTCCATAGAGAGTCGGTTTACGTCTTTAAAGAACATATCTTCGAGGTACAAAGATAAGATGTATTTGGCATGTGCAACATTGTTTTCGCTCTCTTTTTCTGCAGGCGTCTCCTCAACGCTTCTCAAATACACAACAAACGCAAAGAGCACTTGGGATTGCCGTTCAGGAGTCGCCTGTTCCAATCTGCTCTTGTTCATGGCATAAAGGTTTATAAGCCTGCCAAGCATGGCGCGCTGATTCTTTTTACTGATTTGGGCAGCCTGCCAATAGTGTTTTGCTGATTCCGGGTGATTGGCAGTGGATTGATACACCATCCCACGTTGAAGCGCCAATTGAAACAGCATCTCTTCGGTAGGTTGAATCAATTTTTCCACATGGTCAAAAAGAGAGAGCGCCCGTCTCCGGTCGTAAGTGCGCCCCAAAGACACGCCTAACATCATTGCGGCCTCAATATTAGTAGTATCATGCTGATAATAATGATTTAAATAGGGGATAGCATCAAAAAAGTGGTTTTGTTCATATTTTGCTAAGGATACGTAGCGAAAGTTTAATATGGTTGAATCACCTGCTGCAATCAATCCGCTCATGATGCTGTCACATGCATGGTACTCTTTCATCAGATAGAATATAACGCCCTTGCTCCGGAGTAAAGATCTATTTTCGGGATTATAGATCAACGCCGTATCACAAACCACCATGGAGCGCCTCATAAAAACCTCCGGAGCATGACGCCTATTTTCTAACAAAGTATTAATCAATGTAATAGTTAGCGAAACATTTTCTTTGTTAAGCGCAACGGCCTCTTCGTAAAATTCCACAGCAACAGGAGAGCCCATCTCACTCAGGCAATCACCCACGCTTTTGAGCAAGTTTACATTGGAGGTGTCTTGCAATAGGAGGGCGTAATAATAGTCGCAAGCTTTGTCCCAATTCCTAAGTTGAAAATGGAGCCGTGCCAACTGCAATCCCGAATTAAAGTGGGTACTGTCGATGGCATACGCCTTCATATACAAATCTTCTCCCTCTTCAATTCGACCCAATTGCAAAGCCATGCGGGCAGTGGCGTTAAGGGCGTCAATGGAGGTTGAGTCGGCAGAAAGCCACCGGCTGTAGTAGGTGTAGGCTTCCCGATATTTAAGCAAACCCTCATAAGCCTGCGCCAGAGTGCGCGCCGTATCGCCTGCTATTTCACGTTCGGGAATTTGGTCATGAACGGTTTGGATAAGCTCTTTATAATTTGTTGACTGGGCATCGACTTGCAAATTATAAGCTGATAAACAAATAAATAGGACAATCAACTTTTTCATTAGGCTTCTTCAGTGAATTCAACTACAAAAATAGTAAAAAATTGGGAATTATCGAAATTTTTTCTATCTTTGCAATCAGTATGTTTCTCAAAACAAAATACAACATCAAGGAGGCCATTGTTTGTACGCTCCTAATGGTTGCGGCTGTTGTGATATTGGCTCATGCTGTGGTTTCACACCATCACCACAACGGGCTCTCCTGTATATCAGACGTAGCCCAACACGACCACGAGGAGGTAGAGGAAGATTGTTTGCTGTCGCTTGCATTTAGGTTGCACGATTATGATTTTGAACTGTTACCCTGTCTATTGGCCATTTCTGTGGAAAGCTTTATGCCCCAAACAGACAATAATGTTTGTTTTGCATTTGGGGACGAAACCTACATTCCATTTGATTACTCCCAATTTATTGCCCGTTCCTCGGGATTGAGGGCGCCGCCCGCCTGCTGATTTTTCCGTTTTTCTTATTCAATTATTCGCCATGCATCGATTGCATGGTGCGTTTTAATCAAATAAAAATCAGTATGTTTAATGCCATTATTCGTTTTTCTGTTTCTCAAAGGTTGTTCATTGGTTTAATGACCTCTATGTTGTTGGCAGGCGGAATCTATGCCATGCTCACTCTTCCGGTGGACGCCGTTCCCGACATCACCAACAATCAGGTGCAGATTGTCACCGTGTCGCCAACGCTTGCCCCGCAGGAGGTGGAGCGACTCATTACCTTTCCCATAGAGATTGCCATGAGCAACATCATGAATGTAGAGGAGATACGCTCGGTGTCACGATTTGGGCTGTCGTTGGTAACAGTGGTATTTAAAGAGCGCGTACCCATACTCCATGCGCGACAACTCATCAACGAACAGATTCAAACCGTTGCCGGCGAAATACCACCGGAGCTGGGAGCGCCCGAAATGATGCCCATAACAACCGGATTAGGAGAAATTTACCAATACTATCTTGACGTTGCACCCGGCTATGAAGATCAATACGACGCCATGGAGTTGCGCACCATTCAAGATTGGATTGTGAAGCGGCAACTTTCCGGCATTCCGGGCATTGTGGAGATCAACAGTTTTGGCGGCTACCTCAAGCAGTACGAAGTTGCCGTCGATCCCGACGCCCTCTACTCGCTCAACATCACCATTGGCGAGGTCTTTGAGGCGTTAAGCGAAAACAACCAAAATACCGGCGGCAGTTACATCGAAAAGGGGCGCCACGCCTATTACATACGCTCCGAGGGAATGATTCACGAATTGAGCGACATAGAACAAATTGTGGTCGTAAATCGCGGCGGAATACCCATCCATGTTAACGACGTGGGCACGGTACGTTTTGGCGCCCCCAAGCGTTTTGGCGCCATGACCATTGACGGAAAGGGGGAGTGCGTAGGGGGTATTGCCATGATGCTCAAGGGCGCCAATGCCAATGCGGTCACAAAAGAGCTTGAAAAACGGGTTGAGCACGTCCAAAAGATATTGCCGGACGGAGTGAGCATTGTCCCTTACCTCAACCGTTCGGAGCTGGTGTCGCGTAACATATCTACCGTGATCAGAAACCTTGTAGAGGGCGCCATCATCGTCTTTTTGGTGCTCATCATCTTTTTGGGGAACTTTCGCGCCGGATTGATTGTGGCGTCGGTGATCCCGCTGGCGATGCTCTTTGCCTTTATCATGATGCGCATTTTTGGAGTGACCGCCAACTTGATGAGCCTTGGAGCGATTGACTTTGGCATTGTGGTAGACGGCTCTATTGTGATTGTTGAGGGCATTCTGGCGCATCTATACAGTCGAAAGTTTTACGGAAAAAACTTAACCAAAGAGCAGTTGAACGACGAAGTGGTCAACGGTGCGGGCAGCGTGGTGCGCTCGGCTACATTTGCGGTGCTCATCATTCTGATCGTTTTCTTTCCCATACTCACCCTTACGGGCATCGAAGGCAAGTACTTTACGCCCATGGCAAAAACGCTGGTATTTTGCATTTTGGGGGCGCTTATCCTTTCGCTCACCTACGTGCCGATGATGGCGTCGGTGTTGTTAAAACGCCACATCAGCAACAAACGCACCCTTGCAGACCACTTCTTTGATCGTTTTAACCGCCTCTACCGCCGCGTACTCAATCTTTGCCTCCGTTGGGCGTGGAGCACCGTTCTTGTTGCATTTTTTGCCCTTTCTGGCAGCATTGTGCTCTTTACAAAGTTAGGCGCCGAATTTATTCCCACCCTTGACGAGGGCGATTTTGCGATGCAAATGACGCTTCCCACAGGCAGTTCGCTTTCGAGCAGCATAGAAACCGCCACGAGGGCAGAAAAGATACTTCTTGGACGCTTCCCCGAAATCAAACACGTGGTTGCCAAAATCGGCACCGCAGAAGTACCTACCGACCCCATGGCGGTCGAAGACGCCGATGTGATGATTGTGATGAAGCCCTTTGCAGAGTGGACAAGCGCCAAGTCGCGAGCTCAAATTGTTGAACTGATGAAGAATGCGCTGGAAAACGAAATTGAAAATGTGGAATTTATTTTTAGTCAACCTATACAGTTACGTTTCAACGAATTGATGACAGGAGCAAAAGCCGATATTGCCATCAAACTCTTTGGCGAAGATATGGACGAACTCTATGCCCGCGCCGTGGAAGCCGCCACATACATTGAACAGGTGCCCGGTGCATCGGACGTGATTGTGGAGCGCGCTGTTGGGCTGCCGCAATTGGTGGTGACTTACGACCGCAGCAAAATAGCCCGTTACGGCATCTCCATTACTGATTTGAACACAGTGATTAGAAGCGCCTACGCGGGCGAAAAAGCGGGAACGGTATTTGAAAACGAACGCCGCTTTGACCTTGTGGTGAGGCTTGACCAGGGTAAAGTACCTGAGCTCAACATCGACCGGCTTTTTGTTCGCACACACGAAGGCATCCAGATTCCCGTCGACGAAGTGGCAAGCGTATCGCTTGTCAGCGGACCGCTGCAAATCAACCGCGACGCCACCAAGCGGCGGATCGTCATTGGCGTCAACGTCCGCGACGCCGATATCCAACAGGTGGTGGGAGCTATCCGCACGTTGCTCGACAAAAACATCCGTCTGCAACCCGGGTACTACTTTGAGTACGGCGGACAGTTTGAAAACCTGCAAAACGCCATCAATACGCTGTTGGTGGTGGTTCCGGTGGCGCTGTTTCTGATTCTGCTGTTGCTCTTTATCGCATTCCGCAGCATCACCTACACATTGGTGGTCTTTACCACCGTTCCTCTGTCGCTCATTGGCGGTATCCTTGCCTTGTGGATTCGTTCGATGCCGTTCAGTATTTCGGCGGGAGTGGGCTTTATTGCGCTCTTTGGCGTGGCGGTGCTCAACGGTATTTTGATGATTAACCACTTCATCGAACTCTCCAAACGCAACAAGTACCGCATGACCACCAACCGCATCATCAGCCTGGGGGCTCCCCATTTGTTGCGCCCGGTATTCCTCACAGGCTTGGTCGCTTCGCTCGGATTTGTGCCCATGGCAATAGCTACAACGGCGGGCGCCGAGGTGCAGCGTCCGTTAGCCAC
>WQYK01000108.1 GCA_009781275.1 Bacteroidales bacterium
AAAACGTTGCAAAAAAAATGATTTTTTTGTATCAAAATCTGTCGTACCTTTGGCGCAAGTTTCTTACAACTGGTATACAAATATGATTTTCTTTTTTCAAAACAACACCCGCCAAATTGTTGCGGTTCAATCATCCAATATTCTTAATACGAATGATATTCAAGCGCTTTGTTGGCTCTTTGGCCAAGCGGAGTTTCTGGACAAAACCTCCCTGCCCGGCTTTTTTATTGGTCCGCGCCGTGAAATGCTCTCCCCATGGAGCACCACATCGGTGGAGATCACACAAAACATGAACATCCCAGGCATTGAGCGCATTGAGCTCTTTATCCCCGTTGACTCCGCCGAGGTTCCTTTTGATCCTATGTTGGAGGAGTTGTATGACGGGTTAGACTCATCGATTTTTACCGTTAACCGTGCTCCTGAACCTATCCGATACATTGACATTGATCACATTGAGGCTTATAACCAGCAAGAGGGATTGGCATTGAGTCCCGATGAAGTCGAGTACCTGAAAGCGCTTTGCAAAAAAATGGGACGCAAGCTCACAGACAGCGAATTGTTTGGTTTTTCTCAGGTGAATTCGGAGCATTGTCGCCACAAGATATTTAACGGCACTTTTATCATCGATGGAAAAGAGAAGCCCTCCACCCTTTTTCAACTGATTAAGCGCACCTCTGCAGCGCATCCCAACTTGATAGTGTCGGCCTATAAAGACAACTGTGCTTTTATTAAAGGTGCTGATGAAGTGCTCTTTTTTAAGCCTGCCACCGGCGATAAGCCCGACTTCTTTACCACAGAAAAGGGCGCAACCGTGCTGTCGCTTAAAGCCGAAACGCATAACTTTCCCACTACCGTAGAGCCTTTTAACGGAGGAGCTACCGGCAGCGGAGGGGAGATTCGCGACCGAATGGCTGGAGGAACGGGCGCGCAACCCTTGGCCGGCATTGCCGTATATATGACCTCTTATCCAAGGTTAGACCCTAAAAACCGTCCGTGGGAGTCGACCACACCCCGAAAATGGCGCTACCAGACGCCTCAGGAGATCCTCACCAAAGCTTCCAACGGCGCCAGCGATTTTGGGAATAAATTTGGGCAGCCTTTAATATGCGGCAGCCTCCTCACTTTTGAACATACAGAAGACAAAAAGATCTTTGGCTTTGACAAAGTGATTATGCTGGCGGGTGGCATCGGGTATGCCCATAAAGAAAACGCCCAAAAAGGGACTCCGCAGGCGGGAGACAAAGTGGTGATGATGGGAGGTGATAACTATCGGATCGGGATGGGCGGAGGCGCCGTTTCGTCGGTAGCTACCGGACAATATGGCAACGCCATTGAACTGAACGCCGTACAGCGTTCCAATCCCGAAATGCAGAAAAGGGTCTATAACGCCATCCGCACTTTGACCGAACAGCGCCACAACCCCATTGTATCGATCCACGACCACGGCGCCGGAGGGCATCTTAACTGCCTGTCTGAATTGTTGGAAGCTACCGGAGGAGTGATTGATATGAGCCAACTGCCGGTGGGCGATTCCACCCTGTCGGCAAAGGAGATTATTGGCAACGAGAGCCAGGAACGTATGGGGCTGGTGCTTAAAGCTGCAGATATTCCCCAACTTCAAAAAATCGCCGAACGGGAGCGCGCGCCCCTCTATGTCATTGGAGAAGTAAATAATAGTCATCGCTTTACCATTGAAAATCCTCCCACCGGAGAAAAACCTGTAGATATGGAGTTATCCGACCTTTTGGGAAAGACGCCCATTACGGAGATGGTTGATAATACTGTTGTTTCTGATTTTGCGTCTATTTCTTATAATACTGAAGAACTTGAACGCTATTTGGAAGCAGTGCTGCAACTCGACTCTGTGGCGTGTAAAGATTGGTTGGTTTCAAAAGTAGATCGGTGCGTAAGCGGATGGGTGGCCAATCAACCCACTCTGGGAGAGATTCAGCTTCCGTTGAATAATTTTGGCGCCATGGCGCTGAGTTATGAGGGAAAAGAGGGCGTTGCCACTGCTTTGGGACACGCCCCGGGCGCTGCACTTATTGATGCCGCAGCCGGCTCCCGTCTGGCTATTGCCGAGGCGCTTACCAACATCGTTTGGGCTCCTTTAGCCGGCGGACTTTCATCCGTATCTCTGAGCGCCAACTGGATGTGGCCTTGTCGCAACGCTGGAGAAGACGCCCGCCTCTATGAAGCGGTAGAGGCCGCAAGCAACTTCTGTATTGACCTTGGTATCAACATTCCCACCGGAAAGGATTCACTGTCGATGACACAGAAGTATACGGACGGGGCAAAGGTGCTTTCCCCAGGAACGGTAATTATTACTGCCATTGCACCCATGAAAAGTGTTCGCAAACCGGTGCGTCCTTTGTTGGTGTGCGATCCTGACACTCAACTCCTCTATATAGACTTTTCTCAAACACAAAAAGAGTTAGGCGGCAGCGCCTTTGCCCAGGTGACCGGACAATTGGGAGACTCCTGTCCCGATGTGGCGTGCGCCGATTACTTTGCGCGTTGTTTTAACGCCATTCAATCATTCATTGGAGAGGACGTTATTCTTTCGGGTCACGACGTGTCGGCGGGCGGAACCATTGTTGCCCTCTTGGAACTCTGTTTTGCCCAACAAGAGGGCGGTCTCACGATTGATTTGAGTCGATTCCCCGAACCTGACCCCATCAAAGCGCTCTTTGCAGAGAATCCCGCCGTGGTGATTCAGGTTGCCAATAAAGATCTTTCACGAGTATCCAACGTCTTGGAGCAATCGCATATTCTTTTCTATCCGATCGGTAAGCCTCAATCCGACAGACAAATCGACCTGCGGATTGGCGACCAACATGATTGCTTTGACATTAACCGTCTGCGTGATCTTTGGTTTCACTCTTCCTACCTGATGGAGCAACAGCAAACCGTTGCCCGTTTTGCTGCTGAACGATTCAAGAACTATAAGCAACAGCCTCTAAGGTTCAGATTCCCTCAATCCTTTACCGGTAAGCTCTTGGACTACGGACTCAGTTTGGAACAACGCACCGTTACGGGCGCTGCCAAAGCCGCCATTATTCGCGAAAAGGGCTCTAATGGCGACAGGGAGATGGCGTGGATGCTTTATCAGGCAGGCTTTGAGGTGAAAGATGTGCACATGACCGACCTGATATCGGGACGCGAAAGTTTGGATGACATTAGGTTGGTTGTTTTTGTAGGGGGATTTTCCAATGCCGACACCTTGGGCTCTGCCAAGGGATGGGCGGGCTCTTTTCTCTACAACCAAAAGGCCAAAGAGGCTTTGGAACGTTTTTACGCCCGTACCGACACCCTGAGTTTAGGCGTCTGCAACGGCTGCCAGTTGATGGCAGAGTTGGGGCTGATCACCGGCAATGAGGGCAATCCATCGCCCAAAATGAGGCACAATGCTTCGGGTCGGTTTGAGTGCGGGTTTGTGAATGTAGAGGTACCGGCGTCCAATGCCATTATGCTGCAACCCCTTGCCGGTTCTCGCTTAGGAGCATGGATTTCCCACGGCGAAGGCCGGTTTGACTTCCCCGAACCGTTAGAAAACTACAACATCGCTCTCAGGTACAGCTATGAAGAGTACCCCGGGAATCCAAACGGTTCACCCCGTGGTATCGCCGGCATTTGTAGCGCCGACGGCCGCCACTTGGCCATGATGCCTCATCCGGAGCGCAGCATCTACCCATGGAATTGGGCGCACTATCCCAACCAACGCGGTAGTGACGAGGTGTCTCCTTGGATTGAGATGTTTGTGGGCGCACGGAAGTGGTTGGGGTGATGCGATTTCACATTTGCATAAAAACGTCAAATATTTATGTAAATCTTAAAATGCGATTTTCGTATTTGCATAAAACTTGCTGCTTTTGTATTTCGATTTCACAAATTTGCACTATTTTTGCACCGTTTTTGATACTGTATTATGTAATAAAATTAGCGTTATGGTAGTAGCAACAACGGGAACATGTAAATCAAACCCTGTGTGGGTTGAGCACATCAAAGAAGCAGAAGAGGATATAAAGTTGGGAAATGTTACGGAGATTAAAAGTGGGGATGTATGGAAGCGGGTAAGAGAGGGAACCTCAACGCGTGCTAATTCGAAAAATTTTGTAGATTTGCATTGCTAAATATAATTGTGTGAAGCGGCGGATTTACATAGACACGTCAGTAATAGGCGGTTATCACGATGTCGAGTTTGAAACGGCGACACGACAACTCTTTGAACGTATTGCTGACAAAGAATTTGACGTCTATTTTTCGGAAATCAACGAAGCCGAATTAATGAATGCACCTCAACAGGTAAAAGACGTGAAAGAGTTGATTCCATGCGACTGTTTTCATTATATTAGCGTTACAGACGAGGTAGAAACATTGTCACAACTATATATAACCGAAAAAGCGTTGGGTAAAACCAGCGAAAACGACGCATATCACATTGCATTAGCTTCTATAAACAGAATTGATTGTTTGATTAGCTGGAACTTCAGGCATATTGTGAATTATGACAAAATCAAAATGTTCAACGCCGTCAATATGCGTTTTGGTTACCCATTAATAGATATTCGCTCACCCTTAGAGTTTATAAAAATATGAATACAGCAGTAAAAAAAGAGAAGGATTTTGACACGGTTGCCTTTTTTCGCAACGTGAAAGAAAAGATGGCAAAAGCAACTGAAGGAATGAGTTTGCACGAAAAACGAGATTATTGGAGGCTTTTACGCGAGGGGAAGGTTAATCTAACCTAAATTTTATATAACTTGTACAAACAATTTGTTTGTTTAGGCTTTCCATGAAAAAAAAAGAATGCGACTGAATTTTAGTTGCAGTTTCGAAATAAAGGCTTAAACGTGCGCAATAATAACCAAGGCAAAATTTGGAAGGAATCAATGATTTTGTTGATTTGAACCTTTAAGGGATTTTTAGTCTAACCTATTGAAAGACAGTTTGAGGTCACAAATTGTGACCTCAAACATCGATGGTAAACGTGGAGGTATTCGATACATTTAAGAGGGGAAGTCAATAACTGATCACCTACACCCCATAAAACATCGAAACATTAGGCCCCAAAGGCAATCCAATCAAAATCCAGATAATCAGCAGCGCTACCCATACAACAAAGAAAGCGATCGTAAAGGGCATCATGGTGGCGATAATTGTTCCGATGCCTGCCTTTTTATCGTACTTTTGAAAATAGACAATAATCAGCGCAAAGAAGCTCATCATGGGCGAGATGACGTTGGTCACGCTGTCGCCGATGCGAAATACTGCTTGCGAGAGTTCCGGAGAGTAGCCCATGAGCATGAAAATGGGGATAAAGACGGGGCCAATGATGGCCCATTTTGCTGAGGCGCTGCCCATGAAAAAGTTGATAAATGCAGAGAATATCACAAAGATCACTACCATAGGGATTAGGCCAATATCGGCATTTTGCAGGAAATCGGCTCCGTTAATGGCGAGCAGTAATCCCAAGTTGCTCCAGCGAAACCACGCAATAAATTGTGATGCAAAAAAGACGAGGACAAGAAAAGCAATGAGGGATTTAAAGCCGTCGCTCATGCTGTTGATTACGTCTCCTCCTTTTTTAAACTTGCCTGTGGTATAGCCATATACCGTTCCTGCAGAGGCTGTCA
>WQYK01000109.1 GCA_009781275.1 Bacteroidales bacterium
GCTTCGCTCCTTTGAGGGGGTGGTCGATTGCCACATCTCTGCCACCACCGCCATGGACGCCGGAATGAACATCTTGTTACCCACCCTTAAAGCTGCTTGCCGTATTAGGGGAGAAAACATGGTACTCTTAGATGGAGAGACCTTTACCGAAATTTCCAAGATGCTTCAGTTTAAGAATAAGAGCCGAAACCTGATTGACCATATTGCCGTAGATTTTTTGATTCGTGACAACCAGGTCGAAGTCTTTCCGTTTATTGTCGAAATGGATCGCTACCGCGCCGCCGTGAGCGGAGTCCACAATTTTGACATGACTTTTGCTTACCACATCTCTGTGCTTCGCTCCCCTATTCCCTTTAGATTAGGCGTGAACGTAACAGGAGACATCGATAATCCGCGCTACCGCCTTGTGCGCTGCCTCTACCGTGACGCAAACATTCCCAGCTATGTAGAACTGATTGACGCCACCCGAATCAGCCTGATAGAGGCCATTAAAGCCTTTGACCCCGCCGCCGCTTTTGGAACTGTTGAGCGCTCCGTTGCCCGTGCTGCACGGATGAGGCAGGAGATGATGGTCATAGAGGAGGAAGATGATGATGAAGAAGTTACTAATACTCAAATACTTTTATGATGAAAAAACTATCTGTTATCTTATGCTTGTTCCTTCTGTCATGCGCTAATGATAAGGAGGTTATTGTTGTGCAATACACCGACTCTTCCGGTGCCGAGCTATTGTCTTCACCCATGTTTGAAACGATTGAGGTACTGACCCTGAGCGGAGAGGATGCACCTTTGTTTGGATCGTGGAGTAATGTGACGATAAAAAATGACATTTATTATGTGGAAGACTCACAATCAGGTATGATTCATCTATTTGACGCTGCCGGAAACTATTTGAACAGCGTGGGCCAAACAGGAAATGGACCGGGAGAGTATTTATACCTTTCTGATGTAATTATTGAAGAAAACGGCAATATATCTATTTACGACTCAGGCGTTTTGTTTACCTACTCTCCTTTTGGCGACTTTTTGGGAACCACTGAGTATCTCTATAAATCAATAAATTACCAACGAACAGATGGCTTTAACTACCACTATTACGGCACAGGAAGCGGCCTGCCTTATCAATTGTATATCACCGACAACCAAAATCAACCCATCGATTCCTGCATCACTTCATTTATGGTTGTAAATAACGACTTTGCTCCATTTAGTGCATTTGGCGACATGCTTAACCTCTGTCCCTATTATGGCGGTGAAATTTACCGACTCGCTGACGGGAAGGCGCAGATTGCCTACACATTTGATTTTGGCAAGTACAATATTCCCGATAAATATTACCACTTTGGCGACATGTATCAAGCCTTTGACTTTCTCATGTCCAAAACTTTTGCGGCTAAGAATCGATTCTTTGAAAACCAAAAATATGCCATCTTGCAGGCCGGAGTGGCCAATATGGAGTTGTTATGGGCGCGCTACGTATACGGCTTGTTGGATAAAGCATCATCCACATGGAGTTGGTTCTATATGAGCGATGATGACTTTATGAACGATTTTTGCCTCAAATATATGGATGAGTCGTATCTCTATTTTGCCGCCGACCCCGAGATGGTTGTCGATGCCCAAATCACAGAACGCTTTCCGGCGTTAAGTGCATTGGATGTTGAACGTGATATTTTGGTGATTTTTAAGTGCAAGCTCAAATAAATAGCCTTGATCGACTCTTTTGAGGATATCTAATCCATAAAATCAATATGAAAATATGGATTATATTCCATAAAATAGACATAAATTTGGGGATTAGAAAATAAATGTTTATCTTTGTTGTAAATAACAAATCATGATAAGCAGAACTTTACAACCTGTTATTGAACAAAAGTTTTTCAATGGCAAAGTAATTATTCTATTGGGATCCCGTCAGGTGGGAAAAACCACGTTGATGGAGCAAATCAAAACCACGCTTGCACCCACTGCGTTGCCTGTTGTTTTGCTTAATTGTGATGAACCCAACGACCGCGAGTTGCTGACCAATGCCAACTCTGCCGACCTTTCCATGGCGTTACGCGACGCCAAAACAGTCATCATAGACGAAGCGCAACGTGTACCCAATATTGGCATAACGGTTAAGCTACTTGTCGACAAGTTTAAAAATATGCAAATCGTCGTAACCGGTTCGTCATCGCTTGAGTTGGCAAGTAACCTAAACGAACCTCTTACGGGCAGGAAGTTTGAATACCTGCTGTTGCCCATCTCCACAGAGGAGATCATTCGGCACAGTGGAATGTTGGAAACGATGCGTCTGTTGGAATCGCGCCTGCTTTGGGGCTCCTATCCCGATATTCTGTATCAAAAAGAGAGTGCAAAAGAGTTATTGTTTGAGCTCACAAACAGTTATCTATTCAAAGATATTTTTGCCATGCAAGAAGTTCGCAAACCCGAATTATTGGAAAAATTGTTGGTGGCATTAGCGCTGCAAATTGGTCAGGAAGTATCGTTCAATGAGTTGTCGCAAATTGTACAGTCCGATATTAAAACGGTGGAACGCTACATCAATCTACTCGAACAGTGTTTTGTAATCTTTCGTCTAAACGGGTTAAACCGAAATCTGCGTACAGAGTTAAAAAAAGGCAAAAAATTCTATTTTTACGACAACGGAGTTCGAAATGCTGTTTTGCAAAATTTTTCACCCCTTAATCTTAGACAGGATGTTGGCGCGCTGTGGGAAAACTTTTTTGTGTCCGAGCGGCTAAAATACAACTTGTATCACCGCCGTTTTGTAAAATCTTATTTCTGGCGCACTCAGCAGCAACAAGAAATCGATTTAGTTGAGGAAACCGATGGAGTTTTTTACGCTTTTGAACTCAAATGGAACGAAAAACGTAAAGCAACTTTCCATGAGATTTTCTTGAATACATATAACCCTAAAGAAGCCAATGTGGTAACACCTAAAAACTATACACAATTCTTGTCATGAAAAAACTTATTCTCTCCTCACTCCTTCTCTTGTGTTTCACAGCTCCCACCTGGGCACAGTCAGCAAAAAAACCGATGACCATAAACGACGTGGTCAAATGGAATCGAATTACAGAGCGACAAATAGCTCCCGACGGCTCGTTTATTGCCGTTAAATTGGAGCCGTGGCAAGGAAGTACAACGGTAAAATTGTATGACAATAAGGGAACTGAAATCTTTTCGGCAGATTCATCGTCGACCATTCACTTTACCAAAGATTCGCAATATCTTCTCTACAAAAGAGGAGATGGCAAAAAAGCCTCGCTGCATGTCTATTCTATTAAAAACAAAACTACACGTGTTGAGGATGAGTTGAAGAACTTCTATCTTCCTAAGGATTGGAGCGATGCATTAGTGATGCATAAAAATGACTCCACGCTGACCATCGAAAAATTGGATGGATCCAATCAAATAGAGCTGGGAAAAGCTACCGTCATTAAGTTTGCCGAAAAGTCAAATGCCCTGATTCTTGCAACAGATAGTATTGCCATGCTCTATCGCGCAGGAACATCTGCCTCCGAACTCATTTGGAATAGAGAGGGAAAAATTGACCGCATCGCCATCAGCGAGTCTGGAGATAAAGTGACCATTGTTGCGGACAAGAAGTTGCACCTTTGGAGTGGCGACGATTGGAGCGAATTGACTTCTAACGTATCGGACAAACGCGACCCCTACTTCTCCCCAAATGGCTTAAAACTCTTTTTTGGCTTGCTTCCTCCCGCCCGCGTACGGGATACCACCCTCTCCAAAGACGATTTTCCAGAAGTGCATGTTTGGCACTGGGAAGAGCGGGTGCAGTTTACACAACAAGTCGTCAATAAAAAGAGAGACCTTGACGCCAACTATCTTGCTGTTTATGACCTTGTCAATGGTAGACAAACTCAGCTTACATCTGAGGTGATTTCCGGCGCTCAAATGATTGAAAAAGGCAACTCAGACTATGTACTTGCCTTGTCCGATTGGGACTATCAACTTGAGAGTATGTGGGAAGGAAGAGGAAAATACGATGTCTATTTGATAAATACGACCCTTGGGCAAACGAATCTCATTACAAGAGGGGTATCGGGTCAAGTGAGGATTTCTCCTGCGTCGAGATATGCCTTTTGGTATCATGCTGTTGACAGCTCATGGTATGCCTGCTCCCTTCCCAATGCCGAAGTGGTCAAGATTACCGACCCCAAAACCATTAGGGCATTTAATGAGGAGAGCGATACGCCCGACTATCCATCCTCCTACTCCTCAGCGGGTTGGAGTAAGGACGACCAATACTTTCTGATTTATGATAAGTATGATATATGGCGGGTTGACCCCAAAGGAAAAGAGGCGCCGGTAAGGCTGACGCAAAACGGCAGGGAAAAAGGGCTGACGTATCGTTATATAGCCACAGGGCCTGCTGAGCAGGAGTATATTGACCTTAAAGGTGAAAAACTGCTCAACGTTTTTAACCACGCCACAAAAGGATTCGGTTTTTGGGCCATGGCTTTATTTGAACATCCCGCCAATCCGTCAGAAAGATATGGCGGCAACTTTATGTTGGGAGGTTTTTCCAAAGCAGAGAACGCCAATGCCGTCATCTTTACAAGGGAGCGTTTTAGCGAGTTCCCCAACATCTGTTTTTCCAACTTGAAATTTGATAAAGTCGTAAAAATCACCGATGCCAATCCGCAGCAAAACAACTTTATCTGGGGAACTGCCGAACTCATCAGCTGGGTCTCTTTGGAGGGAATCGAGCTCCAAGGCGTTTTGTACAAACCCGAAAACTTTGACCCGACAAAGAAGTACCCCATGATTGTGAACTTCTACGAAAAGAACTCCTCTACACTCTATGGGCACAGAATTCCAGAAGCGCACCGCTCCACCATTGACTACCACATGTACAACAGCAACGGCTACGTCATCTTCAATCCCGATATTGTGTACAAAGAGGGGTATCCGGGCGAGAGCGCCTACAACGCAGTAATGCCGAGCATCTCTACCGTCTTGGCAATGGGATTTGTTGACCCTCAACGGATCGGAGCGCAGGGACACAGTTGGGGCGGATATCAGGTGGCCTACCTTGCCACCCGTACCAACCTTTTTGCCGCCATAGAGTCGGGCGCACCTGTGGTCAACATGTTTAGCGCCTACGGCGGCATCCGCTGGGGCACAGGACTCAATCGCTCGTTTCAATACGAACACAGCCAGAGCCGCATTGGAAAAACGCCCTGGGAAGCGCCCCTCAGATACTTTGAAAACTCCCCCATCTTTACCATGGACAAAGTAACCACCCCCATCCTCATTTTGCACAACGATCAGGACGACGCCGTTCCGTGGTATCAGGGCATCGAATACTTTGTGGCGCTCAAGAGGCTCCGGAAGCCCGTGTGGATGCTCAACTATACGGGAGAGGTCCACTGGCCCCAAAAGATGAAGAACAAAATCGACTTCCAAAAACGTATGATGCAGTTCTTTGACCACTACCTCAAAGACGCCCCCATGCCCCAATGGATGGCTGAACCGATGACGCTCATTGATCTTGATTATCAGACGGGGTATTAAACATTTAAATCCAAACACTATGTCCACTGTATTCTTCACCAACCTCCGCACCACCCCCGGCAACAACCTCCAAC
>WQYK01000110.1 GCA_009781275.1 Bacteroidales bacterium
GACCTAAATATGAATGCACTTTAAAAACATTTATTCATCTAAACCATTTTTTATGCGAAAATTTCTTATTTCAACCATGGCAGTAGCGGCCACAGTGGTCATGCTACATGCAGAAGGTTACCAACTTAACCTAAACAGTACCAAGCAGGCAGGTATGGGTAACACCGGCGTAGCCCTCAAATTGGGCGCCGAAGGCATGATCTACAATCCTGCCGGACTATCCTTTATGAAAAGCGGCGTTGAATTCGCAGCCGGAGTCACCGCTGTCCGCTCCTTTGTCAACTACACCAACGGTAGTTACGAAGCCAAAACAGACAACCCATTAGGCACCCCTCTCTTTGTGTACGCCGGATTTAAGATCACTCCAAACTTAGCGGCAGGCGTATCCCTGAATAATCCTGCCGGTAACTCGATCTACTGGGACGACAACTGGGTCGGGGCAGCTATTGTGCAAAACTCAGCCCTTCAAGCCTTTTGTGTTCAGCCCTCCCTCTCTTTCAAGTTTTTTGACGACATGTTTAGCTTAGGCGCCGGCGCCATGATCATGTGGGGAAACTTTAGTAATTCCAAGGCTCTGATTCCCGTCGGCGGATTGGCAGGTCTGTCACAATTATTTCCGAACCACCCTGTATTGAGCAAATATGCAAATGAAGTACCCGTGTCTGCCAAGCTTTATGGCGATGCCAAAATCAATTATGGTTTTAATGTAGGTCTGCTCTTTTCCCCTATTCCTGAACTCAGTTTTGGCCTTAGCTATCGCTCCAAAGTCGATTTAAAGGTGGATGAAGGCAACACCGACATCACCTATGCCGGTACCGATATGAAAGAGTTTATCAGTAGTCTGCCTGCTGCCGTTGGCGTGGTCATTCCGCCCTTAGATCAAGGCACCTTCTCTGCCTCTATGCCGATTCCTTCCAACATCAACTTTGGTGTGTCGTATCAACCCTCAGAAACGTTCCTGATCACTGCCGAACTGCAATACGTAGGCTGGAGTGCGTTTGATAAGCTGGTGATTCAATATGACCAAAAAGTGGGAAATTTAAAACTCGAAATGCCCAAAGGTTTTAAAAACACCATGATGTATCGTATTGGCGGACAGTGGACGGCATATCCAAAGTTTGACGTTCGTTTAGGTTTCTACTACGACCAAACTCCGGTGGACAAAACTTTGTATACCCCCGAGACTCCGGGCTCAGACAAATTGGCCTTTACCTGTGGCTACAGCTGGCGCGCCTTCACCGGTTTCTCGCTTGACTTTGCCCTCACCTATTCCCATGGTGGTTTGGTATCCGGGAGTCTCCCCAATACCCCGGGTCCCTTTATCGGAGACTACAAGGTACACGCATTCCTTCCATCACTGGCAATGAGTTACAGATTTTAAAAAATAACATATAGTTCATAACCTACCCGACTGACTCTCACAAAGCACCAGTCGGGTTTTTTATATGGCCGTTGTGCAAGCGTCCACCAAATAGACAATCGAAACGTAGGGAATCTTTCCGTAGGTGCTGAGGCCGATTTCGCAGGTACGGCTGTTGGAGTATCCGGTTTTGATCTCTGCCTCTTCCAATTGTGGGCGGAGTTTGCGTAGTGCATAGTTGTTTATTTCCGGATAGGAGAAGCCGCGGTCTCCGGCAAAGCCACAGCAACCCACCTCTTGGGGTACAAGGACTTGCGAAGAGCATCTCCGCGCCAATCGCAACAACGCAGGCGCCAACTTCATCTTGGTCATGGTGCAGGTGGTGTGAATGGCAACAGGCGTATCTGTGGGATGAAACTGCAACCGGTCAATCAGAAAAGTTTCGATAAATTCAACAGGCTCATAGAGTTTTAGCGTAGTGATCTTATGACGCATCCGGTATAGACAGGGGCTTTGGTCGCAAAGCACGGGGTAGCGACCGCCCTCGGAGGCGATCCAGAGCGCCCGCTCCAACTCTTCGGTTTTGTGGTCGGCAATATCGGGCATTCCTTTGCTCTCCCAAATGGTGCCGCAACACATCTTCTCCATTCCTTTGGGGTAGATCACCTCGTAACCGGCTTTGTGCAACAATCCCTCCATTTTGTCCACCAATGGCGTTTTGTAGGGGCTCTTTCTCTCGATCCCCATAGTTTGGTTGATGCAGGAGGGGAAGTAAACCACTTTGGGACGGTCGTTTTGCTCTTGTTGAAGAGAGGGTTTGATCTTCTTTTTATAGCTTTTGGGCAGGGAAGGCGACCATAAAGGGAGTCCACAACCGTGGACTATTTTTCCTACAAACCGCACGCCCCCGTCTCCAATGACCGATTGTACCACCTGAGCTCCCGACAAAGCCACGCGCAGCCCCATCTTTACAAGGCCAAACTGCTCTGCCACTACCCTGCCCGCTTCCCATCCGATGCCGTAGGGTTGGTTGTTTGCTTCGCGGATGTGGTGCGTCAGGTGTCCCGTATTGATCTCCATGGGACAGGAGGCGGCGCAGAGGCCGTCGCCGGCACAAGTGGCGTCGCCAAGGTAGCGATACAATTTTTTAAGCTCTTTGAGGCGTTTGGCGTCCTCACCCGACTTAGTAAGACGGGTGATCTCCCTCTGGATCACAATTCGTTGACGGGATGAGAGTGAGAAGCCTGATGAGACGCAGTTAATTTCGCAAAAACCGCACTCGATGCATTTGTCCACCTCAGGATCGGTCAACGGAAGCGGTTTAAAGTCTTTGATGTGGCAATTTGGGTCGTCGTTAAAGATGACGCCGGGGTTGAGGACGTTTTTGGGGTCAAACAGCGCCTTGATGCGCTTCATGACCTCAAAAGCGTCTTGGCCCCATTCGCGCGCCACAAATGGCGCCATGTTGCGCCCCGTTCCGTGCTCGGCCTTGAGTGATCCGTCGTATTTTTCTACCACTAAGGCAATCACCTCTTCCATCATCGCCTCATAACGAGCCACCTCCTCAGGCGTGTCAAACGACTGGTTAAGAATAAAGTGAAAATTTCCCTCCAAAGCGTGTCCGTAAATCACGCCGTCGTGGTAGCCGTACCGCTCCATGATCTCCTGTAGTTGGGCGGTGGCCTCAGGAAGATGTTCTAGATGGAACGCCACATCCTCAATCAGACAGGTGGTTCCTGGAGCACGCATACCTCCCACAGAGGGAAAGATTCCGGCACGAATCGCCCACCAAACGCCATACTCCTCCGGTTTTGTTGTAAAAGCGTAGGGTTCAACTTTTTCAAAAGGTTCTAATATTTGGTGTAACGCCTCAATCTGACTCTCAAGCACGTCGGCCTCCATCGCTTTGGTCTCAATCAGCAGCGCAGTTGCCCCATCAGGAAGCGTTTTTAGGTATGCGGGCATTCCGGCCCTGTTTTCTACCGACTTGAGCGCTTTTCGATCCAACAACTCCACGCCGGCTACCGGTCCCTCTTTTAGGCGTTGCACCGCCCGACACGCCTCCCCAATCGATGAAAAATAGACCATGGCGCTCGCTTTATGGGGCATATCTATTTCCGTTGTCATGACGGCCTCTGCCAAAAATGCCAATACTCCCTCCGACCCCACCATCAGATGGGCAATGATGTCAAACGGATCTTCAAAGACCACCAACGGCAATAAATTCAGTCCTGTTACATTCTTGATTTGATACTTGTACAAAATTCGCTGCGTCAAGGGTTCGTTGGCCAATACGTCGGCTCTTAGCTGCTTAATTGCGGCTATAAACTGTGGATGAGTTGACTCAAATGCCTTGCGTGAACCGGCGTCTCCGGTATCAAGCACCGTTCCGTCTGCCAAAATGATCCGTGCACTCAACATCACCTTGTCGCTGTTGGCGTGCGTGCCGCAGTTCATTCCCGATGCATTGTTGATGATAATCCCCCCCACCATGGCCGACGTGATCGACGCCGGGTCAGGGGAGAAACGGCGCCCTAAAGGTTTCAAAATCTCATTGACGCGCTGTCCCATGATGCCGGGCTGCAACGCAATCTGTTCGCCGCCATTAATGAAACGATAACCCTCCCACTTATTGCCAACCACCATGAGCACAGAGTCGCTGATCGCCTGTCCGGCTAAGCTGGTGCCCGCTGCCCTAAAAGTGACCGGAATGGCCATCTCACACGCCTTTTTTAAAATTTTGGCCACCTCCTCCTCTTTTGAAGGGAAAAGGACCACTTGGGGTATGAGGCGGTAAAAACCTGCATCGGTACCCCATGCCAATGTGCGTAGAGAATCGGTCACTACAGCCGATGAAGGGAGTATCTGTTTTGCTTCTTTGATAAAATTTTTCAACATGCTATCTATCAATATAATTATCAATAATTCTGTAGGGCATAAAGGAGTTGCTCTTCGATTTGATGAGGCAGCACGTCCTTAAGCATGACCCGCTTATCTTTATCTAAGAGATAGAGACTTGGTATGGCGCGTAAGTCGTATAGATCCATGCCCCGGATCGCTAACGAAGCGTCATAACCATTGATCCACAATGCAGGAACCGAGGGACGATACTTTTCCCACTCTCCAAGATCCTCATCTACATACATAGCCAATATCTTTAGCCTTCCAGTATCCAACATCTGTGAGATCACAGGTGAATACACAAGTCCTTGCTGATAATCAGCGCACGCTGCACATCCGGGGTTATTAAAGAAAAGGATCAGGAACTCCGTCTTTATTTTGTACATCGACTCCTGTTTTCCGTTGGGCAATGTGTAGGTAAAATCGGCGGCCATTGTGCCCTTACGGTTCTTGTTCACCTGCTCTAACTGAAACTGCGGCCTGACCTTGTCTATTTCGTCAATCTGCTGCGATGCAATAATGTATTCTATCGCTATTGCGTAAAACTCCTCGTTGCGCATGGGAGAGTTGGGGTCGTAAAGGTATTTTTCAAAGAGACCCACAAAGTAGGTGAACATCTTGGAATCGACCAAAGCCTTTTCCAACGTTTTACCAATGGACGATTTGAGCGCCTGCTCAGAAACATGAGGGAAAATATCGATGTAATCGACAAAAGCTTGCTCGGCATACTCCGGAGTATCCACCGACGTGGAATCTGAAAAATCGAAATGGTCCCAAAAACGCACCGCCAAATAGTCCGCTATTTCCGCAGGATTGGTGATCACAGCCGGAATGGCTGGTATAGTAAACACCTTTGCCTGTTTATCCAAAGTTTGCGGTTTTTGTCCCTTGCTACCACACGAGACCATCAGCAGGCAAGAGAGGGCCATAGTCAAATAGACGCCTTTAAACGAATGAACTTGATTCATACTACACTATTTAAATTGTTTCAATATATTTAACTTGCAAATATACCTATCTATTCCGATTATTTTTATCTTTGGCTCCGTAAATAATAGACTGCAACATGAAAAAACTACCTCTAATCCTTTTTTTACTCATCTCAGGCGCTCTGTTTGCCCAAAATTCCTCTTCGCGTTACGAGCACAAACTCCAGTCGCCAAATTCACGACACCAGATTGTCGTCAACATTGTACCTCAAAACGGGGCGACCCAATTGGTTTGGAGCGTTCTCTCGGATGGAGAGGCGCTGTTGACCCCATCTCCCATCAGCCTATCGTTGCAAAACGGCGAGGTGTTGGGAGTCAATGCACGTATTTCCAATGTAAAAAGGGAGTCCGGCACCCA
>WQYK01000111.1 GCA_009781275.1 Bacteroidales bacterium
AAGGTTAAAGTGCGAAATGTGCGGTTTGTGCCTCACGGCGTTAATGACCAATAGGGACAATCCCGATAGTTTTGCAAGTTCCGTCTCATCAATATGGTTTGCATCGGTGATGTAGGCGGTATGTGCGATCCTAAAACCTAAAACGGGTAGTCTGGCGTGCCAAACGCGAATCGGAACAATCTCTACCTCTTTAATCTTAAAGGGGCTCTCATCAATTGTTTGCAACGCAAACTCGGGAATGCCCGGATACTTGTTCTCTTCAAAGGCATAGCCAAATTCGTGCCTCACGGCGCAGTGAACCCTATCTTCTGCATAGATGTCAACCGCTCTTTTGTTGATGTAGTTAAAGGCGCGTACATCGTCTAAACCGGCAATGTGGTCTCTGTGCTCGTGCGTCAGCAGGATGGCGTCCACATTGTTTATCTGCGCCCTCAAAAGCTGTTGTCTAAAGTCGGGGCCGGCGTCAATCAGTAGGCGAAGACCATTGTGCTCCATATAAACAGAGGCGCGCAAGCGTTTGTCACGAGGATCGTCAGATTTGCACACATCACAGTGACAGCCGATCACAGGGACGCCTTGTGAAGTTCCCGTACCTAAAAAGATCAGTTTTTGGTTCATTTTGCAAAATTACTACTTTTGCATGATATTATGACTAATCTTGGAACACTCTATTTGATTCCTGCACCGCTTGCCGATACGGCGCTTGCAGACACCCTTCCACAAGGTACGTTGGCGCTGATTCCCAGGTTGCGCCACTTTGTGGTGGAGGAGTTGCGTACGGCAAGACGTTATCTCTCCAAAGCGGGGCATAAAGGAAATATTGACGCGTTATCGCTCTTTGTGCTTAACGAACACACAAAGCGTGACGAGTTGGAGGCCATGTTGCTTCCCATGATGGAGGGGAACGATTTGGGATTGCTTAGCGAAGCGGGCTTGCCTGCCGTGGCCGATCCCGGCGCCCTTTTGGTGGCGCTGGCGCATCAAAAAGGGATCAAGGTGATGCCTTTAACGGGACCTTGTTCGTTGATGTTGGCGCTGATGGCGTCTGGCCTGAACGGGCAATCGTTTGCTTTTGCAGGTTACCTGCCGGTTCAAACGCAGGAACGCAAGGCTAAGATCAGGCAATTGGAAAAGCTCGCTGTTGATGAAGGTCAGACACAAATTTTTATAGAGACTCCCTACCGAAACACAGCCCTGTTTAGCGACTTGTTAGGGTTGTGCGCTCCGCATACCAAACTCTGTGTGGCGGCCAATTTGACGGCGAACGATGCTTTTGTTGCCACCAAAACAGTTGGGCAGTGGCGCAGAGCGAATGCTCCGCAGATTCATAAAGTGCCGGTGGTGTTTGTGCTTGGAAGAGAATAAAATTTTTGAAATATGATCACGATTGAACTTTTGGATATGCGGTTTTATGCGCATCATGGTTGCTTTGAAGAGGAGCAGGAGATAGGCACTTACTTTAGTGTTGACGTAAGTATGGAGTCGCCTTGCTCTTTGGTCTCTGTGCAATCGGATCGGTTGGAAGATACGATTAATTATCAGACTGTGTACGATGCTGTAAAGGAAGAGATGATGCAATCTTCTCACTTATTGGAGCATGTTGCAGGGAGAATAGTGAATCGATTGAAAAATGATTTTCCTCAGTCAAAGACTGTCAAGGTTTGTATCTCCAAGCTCTTTCCTTCGTTGGGAGGGCAGGTGGGGGCATCAAAAGTGACGTTGACAAAAGAGTAGCGATGTGATGGGTGGTCATTTGCCGAGACGTGTAGCTTTTATTTGCTTGGGTTGCAAACTCAACTTTGCCGAAACCTCGACTTGGGCGCGGGAGTTTGTGGCGCATGGGTATGAGCGCGTATCTCCGCGGGCTTTGGCTGATCTTTACGTGGTCAACACCTGTTCGGTAACGGAACAGGCCGATAAAAAGTGCCGCCAGGCGATTCGACACCTTGCTAAAATAGCGCCGGACGCACGGATAGTGGTTACAGGTTGTTATGCCCAACTCCAGGCAAGCAAAGTTTACGCTATGGATGGCGTTGATCTGGTAATTGGGACGGAGCAAAAAGGGGATCTTTTTGCACTTGCCGACGCACTCATCACCAAAGGGGAGGGAGGGTGTTTTTTTACACCGGCAGAGGCGATCACAACGCTGTTTCCGGCTTTTTCTTCGAGCGACCGCACGCGCTCTTTCTTAAAGGTGCAGGATGGATGCGACTACCATTGTTCTTACTGCACCGTACCGTTGGCCAGAGGCGCCAGTCGCAACATTCCCATCGCGCAATTGGTTGATCAAGCTCATATTTTGGCCGAGCAAGGCGTAAAAGAGGTGGTGTTGACCGGCGTCAATACCGGCGACTTTGGCAAGACAACCGGTGAATCTTTTCTAAATCTTCTTAAAAACTTAGCTTTAGTGGAAGGTATACCGCGTTGGCGGATCTCATCCATCGAGCCAAATTTGCTTACGGCCGAGATATTAAATTGGATCGCCCAAACACCCTCTTTTTTGCCCCACTTTCACCTGCCGCTTCAATCAGGGTGCAACCGTATATTGGCGCAAATGCGGCGACGCTACAACCGTGAACTCTTTGCCGACAGGGTAGCGCAAATCCGTACATTGATGCCATACGCATTTATTGGGGTGGATGTGATTGCAGGTTTTCCTGGAGAGGGGGAGGATGAGTTTGAAGAGGGTTACGCTTTTCTGGAACAGCTTGCGCCTTCGTTTCTGCACGTCTTTCCATACTCCTGTCGTCCCCATACACCCGCCGCTTCATTCTCCCGCCAGGTCTCCCCGGCTGAAAAAAAGAGAATGGTAACGCGTCTGATGCAACTCTCCGACCAATTGTATCGATCTTTTTATGAGCAGAACAGAGGCCGTAAAGAAGAGGTGCTGTTTGAGGCTAAGGAGAGGGGAGGGGCAATGAGCGGATTTACCGGAAACTATCTGCGGGTTGAACAACCGTTTCAAAAAGAGCTGATTGGAAAGATTGTGGCGGTTATTTTGGATTGAATAAAAAAAATATTTCAAACAAGCTGCTGATAGATAGATAGATAGATAGATAGATAGATAGATAGATAGATAGATTCAATAAGTTACAATTTTGTAAAAAATAATAGTACATTTGTGTCTTATTTTAAATCATTATTCCCAACGATGAGGTCTCTCTTTTTAACTTGTTTTATCTCCCTCTTCCCTTTTGCTTCTTTCTCACAGAACCAGGCTGATTACGACCTGTTCATGCATGCAGCTAAAGACAATTCCGTCTTGTTTAGAGGCGAATTTCCCATGCGTCATGGGAATTGGGTCCCTAGAGACGGCTCCACATTTTACGCCTTCTCCTTGAAATATGAAAAAGGAGAAATTTTGTTTAACGGAAGGCTGTATAAAGATATTGAGATGAACTTAAACGCCGCCAGAGATGAGTTATATGTAATGGATCCTAAAGGATCTCTTTCTGTGGTTCACAAAGACTTAGTAGAGTCTTTTTCAATGGGACAGCTTCATTTTATTCATCAGAAACAAGATGACGGCGTCTTACAAAGCGGGTTTTACCAGATTCTTTTTTCTGATAAGTACAAATTATACAAAAAGATCCGAAAGGTCTATTACGAAAAACCGGGCGACGGCGGTAGATTGCAAAGAGGCTTTACTTTGTCCGAAATTTTTTATGTAAAAAAGAACGACCAATGGTACCGAATAGGCTCACAAGCAGATATAAAGAGACTTTTTGCAGAACAAAAGAAAGCAATAGACCATCTGTCAAAGACCAGAAATCTAAACTTTAGGAACAATAAAGAACGTTTTTTGGTTGAGATACTTACCTATATGAATCAGCTATGAAAAAAGTGTTATTGCCCATCATGATCCTGTGCTTGTTCTATCCAACATTTGCCCAGACAGTAGAACCGGTTGTTCTTGTAAATGTAGGGTTAGACTCACTAAAAAAAGTGGTCGAACAAAAAAGCGAATACCATCTCTATTACATCCAAAATCCAAATGAAACACCAACAAAGCTCTCCGTCTCCTGGAACCGGACAAATTTTTTAGACCAGCTACAAAGCGCTTTACATCAAGCAGGCTGTTCGCTTTCTCAGATGGGGAGCATGCTTTTTGTAATCAAGGGCGCCGGAATCATCTCCAAACTGCCGGATCACTATTTTTCGTTATCCCAAGAACCGGAGCAGGACGCCGCTTCCATCGCTTCGCTCATGGCCTCCTATCGAAACATAGAAGCCGGATCCGCCAATAAGATCTACACCATTGGCGATCCCAATACCGTTTCTTCCGGAAACCGAGCGATCCTTTCGGGCTACATAAAGAACGCCAATACGGGAGAGCCTATCACCACTGCATCGATTGTGGTTCCGTCCACGGGCACAGCCGTGATCACCGACCGGCACGGCTTTTATAGGATTACCGTACCTTTGGGAAAGACAGATATTGTGTTAAAGGAGTATACCTTTGAAGAGACTCCGGTTATGCTGGAGGTGTTTGCAGACGGAACGCTTGACATCTTAATGAGAGAAAAATTCTATTCGCTAAACGAGGTGGTCGTATCGGCCGACGCCTATCAGCAGAGACGCACCACACATGTGGGGTTAGAAAAGATCCAGGTAGCAAGGATACGGCACATTCCGACCGTTTTTGGCGAAGCAGATGTTTTAAAAGTGGTGCTCACGCTCCCCGGGGTTAAAACAGTAGGGGAGTCATCGGGAGGGTTTAACGTCAGAGGTGGCGCTACCGACCAAAACCTGATTCTCTTTAACGGCGGCACGCTCTACAATCCGACTCATCTCTTTGGTCTCTTTTCTGCCTTTAATCCGGATGTGGTGAGCGATATTGAGCTGTATAAGAGTACGATTCCCGCAAAGTACGGAGGGAGGATTTCATCAGTGCTCGAAGTCAACAACCGACAAGGCAACAGCAATAAGATTACGGGATCTGCCGGGATAGGGCTTCTAACGGGTAAGTTTCACTTAGAAGGACCTATCATTAAAGAAAAGACCAATTTTATAGTTGGGGCCAGAACCACCTATTCCAACTGGATGCTTAAGATGCTTCCCCAAAACAGCGGATACCGAGACGGATCGGCCGACTTTAGCGATGTGACGGCAAGTATAAGTCAAAAGATAAATAGCAACAATACATTATATTTGTACGGTTACTACTCGGGGGATCGTTTTAGCTTCAGTCAGGACACCACCTATAGTTATCAAAATGTAAATCTCGCCTTTAAATGGCGTAGTAACCTTGGAGCCAAACAGAACATGACTTTTAGCGCCGGTTATGACCGCTACGCCCACAACGTGGAGGAAAAAGCCAATCCGGTACAAGCATATGATATGCGCTTTGAACTGGAGCAACTTAACCTAAAAACCAATTTTGATTGGCATGTCAGCGAGTCACATACAGTGAACTACGGGATTAATGGAGTCCATTACACCTTATCTCCGGGGTCATTTCTGCCTCACGGCCCGGCATCCATTGTTACTCCGGACGTCATTGACAGAGAAAGCGGATTGGAGCTGTCTCTATACCTAAGTGATAAATGG
>WQYK01000112.1 GCA_009781275.1 Bacteroidales bacterium
CAAGAAAGCTATGAGGGTTGTATCACATAAGAAACTGAAATCGTTTTACGAAACAAAAGGTCGTGAAGATTCTCGTCCTGCTCTAGAGCGGTGGTATGATGTTGTTGAACAAGGGGAATGGAAAAGCCTTTCAGATGTAAGAGCAGATTTTCCTTCTGTGGACTTTGTGGGAAATCAGCGATGTGTTTTCAATATCAAGGGAAACAAATATAGGTTGGTGGTAGTAGTAAAATTTATAATGGGTTACGTCTTCATTCGCTTTGTCGGAACGCACCAAGAGTATGATAAAATTGATTGTTCAAAAATATAACTATGAGCATTACAGAGAAGCAATACGAATATGCGCTGGCAAGGGTAGAAGAACTCTTGCCAATAGTTGATGATCAGATGTCGGCAAACGATAAGAATGCAATCGAATTGTCTGTTGTGTCTGATATTGTAATCGCTTATGAAAAGGAGCATTACCCTATTGCAAAGCCATCTGTTTCTGAATTGATAGCATTGTCATTAGAAGAGAAACAAATGACGCAAAAACAACTTGCTGGTGAAATTGGTGTAAGCCCTTCGCGAATAAACGATTACATTTCCGGACGTTCAGAACCTACATTAAGAATCGCCCGTCTTTTGTGTCAAATGTTAGAAATACCTCCGGCTGCGATGCTTAGGGTTTAGTCCTTAAAGATTGACCAAGCAATGGGGAATTTGGGAAAGAAAACTTGAACTTTTTCCAATAATGCGTACCTTTGTATGCAAATTGTAATACAAGAGGTGATGGACGAGCGGTGGATAAAAGGCAAAAAGGGTGAGGAGTTGGCGCGGACTTATTTAGAACAGAATGGGTTCACCGTTCTGCATGTTCATTGGCAACACGGACATAAAGAGTTGGATATTGTGGCGGAGCGGGGTCAGATGCTGCACGTGGTTGAGGTGCGTTCTCGCACAGAGCCGTTTCTGATTGAGCCTTCTCAGACAGTTCAATATGAAAAACAGCAAAATATAATGGCAGCAACAAGGGCATACATCTACAAAAACAGGGTTCAAAAGGAGGTTCAGTTTGACATTGTATCGGTGGTGTATGAACAGGATGGCACCAAAATTGAATACATTCCAAATGCGTTTTATCCCTATTATCCAACATCATATAAGAAGAGTCGTTTTTAAAACAACCACAACATGAACAATCGCTACTGTATTATCATGGCCGGAGGAATCGGCACCCGTTTTTGGCCGCTAAGCCGTAATATCAAGCCCAAACAATTTTTAGATATTTTGGGCATAGGCAAGTCGTTTCTTCAGATGACCTACGACCGCTTTGCCAAGCTGATCCCTGAGTCAAATATGATCGTTGTCACTTCTCAGCAATACAGAGACATTGTTAAAGAGCAACTACCGCAACTTTCTGATGATCAGATTCTATTGGAGCCTTTCAGGAAGAATACGGCGCCCTGTATCGCTTATGCCACCTACAAGCTCATGGAGAAGGATCCAAAAGCATCTGCAGTAATCGCTCCATCCGACCACCTGATTATTAACGACACCGAATTTCTACACAATCTGGAGGCCGCGTTTGAATTGGCTGACCGTGAAGAGGTGCTGATCACCCTTGGGATTAAGCCCACCCGACCGGAAACCAACTTTGGCTACATACAGGCATATAAATCCAAAAAACCTGTCAACATTAACGGTCACCTTGCGTATGAAGTCAAGACCTTTACAGAAAAACCCGACTTAGAGCTGGCCAAGGTATTTGTCGACAGCGGGGAGTTTTATTGGAACTCGGGACTCTTTATCTGGAACTTAAAAACGATCGACAAAGAGATGGATCGGCTGATGCCCGACATTGCCCGACTGTTCAAGAGCGGAAAAGGGATCTACTATACAGACGGGGAGCAAAAGTTTATCTCCGAAGTCTATGGAGTATGCAGAAGCCTCTCGATTGACTATGGCGTCTTAGAAAAAAGCGAACATGTTCGGGTATTTGCCGCCAATTTCGACTGGTCGGACTTGGGAACGTGGGAGTCGTATTACCTTCTCAAAGAAAAAGATCACAAAGGGAATGTGGTGGACGCTCCCAACAATTTTCTGGAAGAGGTGCGTGATTGCGTCATCATCTCCGAAGATAAAAACAAACTATTGGCTGTAAAGGGATTAAAAGATTTTTTGATCATAAACACTCCCGATGTACTGATGATTTGTCCTAGAAAAGAAAAGGCTGTTAAACAATTGCTTACAGATATTTCACTATCAAAATTGGAGAAAGTTTTATGATCAAAGCAAAGTGGCCGGTTGAGGTTCAGTCGGAGATAGGGGAGTTAGAAGCGGTAATTATACACACACCGGGGCCAGAAGTGGAGAACATGACGCCCAAAATGGCGCAGCGTGCGCTCTATAGCGACATCTTAAACCTGTCTGTTGCTCAGGAGGAGTACAAGCAGTTGTTGGGTGTGTTGGAAAAAGTGACCACCATATATCAGGTAAAAGACCTTTTGATAGATGTTCTGGACGATTATGCCGCTCGCGAAGCATTGATAGGTAAAATCTGTATCACCGAGCAGGTTACCGACTATTTTGACTATTTAATGGATTTACCCTCCCGTAAGTTGGCGACTCAATTGATTGAGGGCATGCCGGCGCGGATAGATACCCTCACCGCCTTCTTAAATGATGAATATTACGCCCTGCTGCCCCTCTACAACTTCTATTTTACGCGCGATGCGTCGGTATCGATTGGTGGCAATAGTTTGATTTGCAAGATGGCATCCCGAATACGAATGCGGGAGTCGTTTATTATGGATTCGATATTCCGACACAACCGCTACTTCTCTTCAGAGGTGATCAACACCTGCGATTTGGCCCTCCATGAACCCAGCGTTTTTATTGAAGGAGGCGATATTTTGGTAGCCCGTGAAGACATCCTGATGATTGGCAATGGCGCACGCACGTCCTCACAAGGCATCGATCTGTTAGTCAGGCAAATGTGCAAAAAACGCAGATTCGGCAAGCACTACATCCTTGTACAGCAGTTGCCCGACACCCCCGAATCGTTTATCCATTTGGACATGGTATTTACCCTGCTCGATATTGATAAGTGCATGGTATTTAAACCCCTCATTATTGAGGACAATCGTTTTGAGACGGTACTGATCACCATAGAGGAGGGCAAGGTGAGTAAGATAAAAAGCGAATCCAACATCCTAAATGTTTTACGCAGGTTAGGCATGGACTTGGAGCCCGTATTGTGTGGGGGAGGCGCCGATGAATGGAATCAGGAGCGGGAGCAGTGGCACAGCGGAGCCAACTTTTTTGCCTTTGCCCCCGGAAAAGTGATCTCATACGCACGCAACACCCATACTTTAGATGAGATGGCCAAACATGGATTTGAGGTAGTCACAGCTTCGCAAGTCATCGACGGTTCGGTTGATCTGCAACGTATGGGAAGATGCGTAGTTACGTTGGCAGGAGCTGAGTTAGCGCGGGGCGGCGGTGGCGCACGCTGCATGACGATGCCGGTTCGCAGGAAACCGCTATCTTTGTAGCCTAATCTAAAGTGCAATGATGTTAAGAGAAAAAATCGATTCGCTCTTGGCCCAAGTTGAGGCGCTACAAGCAGAACAGGCAGTCGAAGCGGAGGAGTTAAGAATCCGTTTCTTAGGAAAAAAAGGTTCGATCACCCAGCTTTTTGACGAGTTTAAGACCGTCCCCCCCGAGCAAAAAAGAGAGTTGGGACAGTTGATCAACGACCTTAAAAATCGGGCTACAGAAAAAATCAATACGATTAAAGAGCAAGCGGGAGAAGCGGAGCAAAAACAATCCGCCTTAGACTCAACCCTCCCAGGAGACGCCCTCCCCTTGGGCGCCCAACACCCCATATCGATCACCCGCAGCGAAATCATCCAAATTTTTTCCAGATTAGGTTACAGCGTTTTAGATGGGCCGGAAGTAGAGGATGACTGGCACGTATTTGGCGCTCTAAACTTTGCACCCGAACACCCTGCCCGAGACATGCAAGACACCTTTTTCATTACCTCCGGAGACAACCCTGTCATATTGCGTACCCACACCAGCTCTGTACAGGTGCGCGCTATGGAGCGTATGAAACCGCCCATTCGGATTCTATGCCCCGGACGCGTATTCCGTAACGAGGCGATCTCAGCCCGCGCCCATTGTATTTTTCATCAGGTCGAAGGTTTGTACGTGGATGAAAACGTATCGTTTGCCGACCTCAAACAATCGATCCTCCTTTTTGCTCAAGAGATGTTTGGCCAGGGAGCGCAAATCCGCCTCCGCCCCTCTTACTTCCCTTTTACAGAGCCCAGCGCCGAGGTGGACGTCAGTTGCAATATATGTAAAGGTAAAGGATGCAATATCTGCAAGGGCACAGGATGGCTTGAGATTATGGGCGCCGGCATGGTAGATCCCAATGTACTTGAGGCGTGCGGAATTGACAGCGCCAAGTATACCGGATTCGCCTTTGGCATGGGTGTTGAACGGATAGCCATGCTCAAGTGGCAGATTAAAGATCTGCGGCTCTACTTTGAGAATGATGTGCGGTTTTTGAGGCAGTTTGAGGCGGTGTAGGGTTAAGCAAAACCGCTGTCCGTATTAGTAAAGAGAGATCACTTGCTGCACCTGCTCCCATTGTCTGATTTGAACATTCGCTGTGATGTGTGTTTGGGCTTCAACAGGTACATTTGACTCTTCGCCTAACAGCATCCATTCGTAAGGAAGACCGGGTCCATTGATTGACGTGATAACGCCTTCATAAGCCTTTCCTCTAAAAACGCCATATTTATAGTAAGGGTTAGGGTTATTTGGATCTCCAATTGCCGCTCTATACCAATTGCCTCCTGTGCTGTTGACCGGATTGGGTAATGAGAACACATAGTAACCGTAGGCTCCATAATCAGGAAGTAACATGGGAACAGTCGCAGGAGGGCATGGATCAATAAGTGCGTTTGCTTGAGCTAGCTGATGTGCGCTTGCCGCCCATCCACCGCCTGGTGTATTGTCGGCATAAAGGCAGAGCCAGGCGGCTTGTTGCAAAAGCGCAACGGTCTGGAAAAAAGTTCCTCTCTGAATGATTCCCCTCGATCCGGCAATATCGCGTCGGAGAAAAACGTATCCGGTTCCTGGATATATAGCCGTTGTGGACAGTTGTAATCCGGAGTTAAAGTTAACAGCGGTCACAATTGAACTTGGCCTGTAGTGCGCATTAATTGCATAGTAAGAGGCCTGACCCCAAGTGAGGCTGTTGTCGTTGTTGTTTTCCGGAACATAGAGGTAAGGAGTGTTGGCAGGAAATACGTAAGGAGTTGAGCCTGAAACCATAGTTGCCGGTTGATTTGTGTTTGTACCCGAGTCAAAATGGAATCCATAACTGTCGTTGGTATATGGCCCTGCCGTTATAAATGGAGAGGTAAAGGTCTTGCCGTAGTAGTAAGACTGAGGAAGCGTGCCCACCACGCGCTGCACGAATTTAGAGTATCTGGCCAGATTGTGTACGGCATACTTGAC
>WQYK01000113.1 GCA_009781275.1 Bacteroidales bacterium
AAAGTTTCCCAAGCAGTCAAACGTGCGCGTCACCTTGCCCTGCTTCCTTATGTAACCGATTTACTAAAATAGAGAGAAGGAGGAGCATTTTATGGAAATTATCTTAAAACAAGACGTACCCAATTTAGGGCATAAAGACGACATTGTAACCGTTCGCAACGGTTACGGCGCAAACTACCTGATCCCCCAAGGATTTGCCACAATGGCTACCCCTTCTGCCAAAAAGGTGTTGGCAGAGAATTTGAAGCAACGCGCTCATAAAGAGGCTAAAGTTCGTAATGACGCTACCGAGTTGGCAGCCAAAATCGAGGGTCAGCAATACAAATTGGCCACTAAGGTGAGCAGCACCGGTAAGATATTCGGATCTGTGAACAATATTCAGGTTGCCGAGGTGTTGGCCGCTGCCGGTTTTGACATTGACCGTCGCAACATCAGCTTTGTAGGCGAGTCCCATATTAAAGAGGTAGGAATCTATGACGCCGTCATTAAAATCTACCGCGACATTAAAGCCAACTTTAAAGTTGAGGTAGTAGGAGAAGAGTAAACTAACAAGCGCGAAGATGAAGAAACGTCTGTTGTTTTTTGCAGGCTACTTTTTGTTCTGGACGCTGTTCTTTTGGGTAGCGCGGCTAACCTTTTTGCTTTACCACTTTCAGCTCTCGTTTTCATTGAGCAGTTGGGAGTGGTTTTCTGTTTTTTTGTACGGAACCCGCATGGATGCATCCATGAGCGGATATATTGCCTCTGTTGCAGCGGTACTGCTGGCCGCTACATCGTTTTTTGACGGGAAGGTCGCCGCCAGGACAATCTCAGTATACACTTGGGTATTGTTGGGGTTATCGGCTTTATTAGTGGCGGGCGATATGGAGTTGTACCGGCATTGGGGATTCCGGTTGGACAGCACGCCGCTGAGTTACCTCAAGACGCCTAAGGAGGCGCTGGGCTCTGCCAATATCATCGCGTTGATGATACAAATAGTTATTTGGATATCATTGTTTTACGGAGCATGGTGGTGCTATTGGAAAACGTTGGGGGCCTATCTTAAAAAAAGCGAGCCGGCACGATGGCGGGGGGTTCCTCTGTTTCTTTTTGCCGGGGCGTTGATGATTGTTCCTGTTCGCGGAAGTTTGGGGGTTGCGCCCATGAATGTGGGCTTTGTCTACTTTCATCCCCATAACATTTTTGCCAACCATGCGGCGATCAACGTGGTGTGGAATGCCGGAAAGTCGTTGATGAACAGCGGAAAGATTATGGAGTACAGCGTAATGGACGACGAGCTTGCCCAAGAGCTGTTTGACGCCTGTTATCCGCAAACAATCCAAACAGATATTTTGCTCAAAGAGAAGCGACCCAATGTAATCATCATCATCCTCGAAAGTTTTTCGAACCGACTGATTGAGCCGTTGGGCGGCTTGCCCGATGTGGCGCCTAACTTTAACCGGCTGTGCAAAGAGGGAGTCCTCTTTTCCAATTTTTACGCCAACAGCGACCGCACCGACAAAGGAATCCTTGGTATCCTCAATGGTTATCCGGTACATCCCGTTGCCAAAGTGATCAATTTTCCCGAAAAAACACGTCAACTGCCCTACATCAACAAAGATTTGAAACAGCTTGGTTACCACACTGAGTTTGTAAGCGGCTTTGATATACTCTTTTCCAATTTTGCGGCTTACTTAGGTAATGCAGGCTATGACAATGTGGTTTCACGAGAGGACTTCCCCCCTCAAACGTATCGGGGAACCAAATGGGGCGTTCCCGACCATTGGGTCTTTGAGAAGTTACTGTCTACGTGTAACCAAACCCAACCTCCCTTTTTCAAAACCTTTATTGCGCTCAGCAGCCACGAGCCGTTTGAAGTACCCATGCTTGCGGTTATTGAGGGCAATGACGAAGAGCATCGGTTTCTTAACTCCGTATACTATTCCGACAGATCTTTGGGCGATTTTATCGAAGCTGCCCGTCAAACCGAATGGTGGGAGCACACCTTGATTGTGATCACCTCCGACCATGGGTCGCGCCATCCTGGAAACGTACCTTACCATGCGCCCCCCAAATTTTTGATCCCCATGTTGTGGATTGGCGGCGCGGTGGCCAAAGCAGGTACGGTCATCACCACGGTGGCAGGTCAGACCGATATTCCCCTTACGCTTTTGCATCAGTTGGGTATCAAAAGCAACAACTACAGCTTTAGCAAGGATATATTAGGTAAGCCTGTCTCTCCCTTTGCGTTTTACACTTTTAACAACGGTTTTGGCTTTGTGTCCGACGAGGCCCAAATCGCCTTTGATAACGTGAGTCACTCTGTCATCCATCAGGAAGGAACGCAAACAGAAAAGTGGACGGAGACCGGAAAGGCGTATCTGCAAATTTTTGCAAAAGATTTTGTTATGCGCGACCGTACCAACAAATAGTGTAATGTAAACAAATTTTCCCTACCTTTGATTTTTTATACCGGTACTAAAATTACATAAATATGAAACAAGACCTTCAAATTTTTGATTTGATTCGTAAGGAAGAGGCCAGACAGTCCAATGGCATCGAATTGATTGCCTCCGAAAATTTTGTAAGCCCACAAGTGCTTGAGGCAATGGGCTCTGTGTTGACCAATAAATACGCAGAGGGATACCCGGGCGCCCGTTATTACGGCGGATGCGAGATCGTTGACCAGTCGGAACAATTAGCCATAGACCGTCTTTGTCAACTCTTTGATGCCGAATATGCCAATGTGCAGCCCCACTCAGGCGCCCAGGCCAATATGGCTGTCTTTATGGCGTGTCTCAAGCCGGGCGACACCTTTATGGGCTTAGACTTGGCGCACGGCGGGCATCTGACCCACGGCTCTCCTGTGAATATGTCGGGGATGTGGTATAACGCGGTTGGATACCAAGTAAGTGAAGAGACGGGTTGCGTGGATTATGATGCTATGGAACGCAAGGCTTTGGAGTATAAACCAAAGATGATTGTTGGCGGCGCTTCGGCCTACTCACGGGAGTGGGACTATGCGCGGATGCGCGCCATTGCCGACGAGGTAGGCGCCCTCTTTTTGGTAGATATGGCCCATCCGGCAGGATTGATTGCGGCAGGTCTTTTGGACAATCCGGTAAAACATGCCCATATTGTGACCTCTACCACCCATAAAACGCTTCGCGGCCCACGTGGAGGGATTATCATTATAGGAAAGGATTTTGAAAATCCGTGGGGAATAAAGACGCCTAAAGGGGAAGTTAAGATGATGTCTGCGATGATGAATTCGAGCGTATTTCCCGGTATTCAGGGAGGACCGCTTGAACATGTGATTGCCGCCAAAGCGGTGACATTCTACGAAGCGCTTCAACCTGAGTTTAAGGTGTATCAGGAGCAGGTGATCAAAAACGCAGCAGCCATGGCCACCGCTTTTATCAACAGAGGATATAAAGTGGTATCCGGAGGTACCGATAACCACGTTATGTTGATTGACTTACGCCCAAAATTCCCCGAAATGACCGGTAAAGTTGCAGAAAAAGTGTTGGTTATGGCCGACATTACTGTAAACAAGAACATGGTTCCCTTTGACTCCCGTTCCCCCTTCCAGACTTCCGGTATTCGCGTAGGCTCTCCCGCCATCACCACCCGCGGACTCAAAGAAAAAGACATGGATCCTATTGTTGGATTGGTTGACAGAGTGTTGACCAAACCACAAGACGAGGCAGAGTTGGTTGCTGTTAAAGCTCAGATAAAGAATTTGATGGAAGGATTGCCGTTATTTGCTTGGTAAGCAGGATTTGTTTTCCGCAGACTTTATCTGCAGTTATGAAAATTTTTGAGAGGAGGAGGAGGCACAATTCCATCTGGCGCGTCTATTATTGCCTCTTCTGCAACTATTTCCTGCGTGTCTACTTTACAATCACACGTGAATTCGTTAAACTGTTTAACATATTCAATTGGCATGATATGTATATCTATGACAACAACGCATTTTTTCAGTTATGTGAGCGGTATCGGATCAGTCCGGCAAGAGTTCGTCGCAAGCTTGATACCTCGTAAGTCTATGTAATGTATTTGATTAATGGCGCAAAACATATACGGTTATCATTTCCAACTGTTTGTCATATATAATTTCTGAAATCCGGATACGCTTTTCTCTTAACCTAAGAATCTCCATTACGCCTTTCTTTGTCGTTACAAGCTTATTGTTATACACATATGATATTTTTAATCTGTCCAGATCACATTCGATGTTTTTAATTTTATCCATAATACTTTTATTTACAAAAAGATAGCCATCTTTCACTTTTTTTGTATGAATATTTATCTCTCTTTTTTGGCAAATAGTATCAATGACTTGTGAAGTTTTAAAATCAGATTTTTTCAATTCAGAATAATATGTACTAACAAAAATTTCAGAAATTAAAATTTGAACCAAATTATCAACGTAAATATGTTGCTCATAAGAATTATACTTTTCATGCCCGACAATTCCCGTTTGAGCATTTAAAACACAAACGAAACATTGACAAATTGTTGTCAGATAAATAAAAATTTTTACATTCATTTCTTATAGTCTGTTCTTATTATCTTACTATGATTTAAGTCGTATGGCCGCATTGGAAGTCCTATTACTCGTCTTGCATGATTTTCATAATCAAGAACTGCTCCCCTAAAATTTATATTTTTGGTATTTCGTTCTCCTATTTCATGGAACAAAGTAGAAGTTGTGTTTTGTTGAACATCTTGTTTAGGAAACCCTACTGTTCCATTGGCAAATTGCAGTACATCCAATTCAACAGTTACAGTTCCCACATTTGGCGCAACAACAATCAAGTTGTCTGTTTTTGAATATAAACCTCCCCCAAATCCTTCTGGTCCTGTTCCTACTACATCAACCGACCTAGTTTGCCCATCAATAGTTAAATCATAGGTATTTGCATAAACCACAGAAGTAACTTGCTTATCGCTCATTGCTTTATTTAAACCTTTGAAAGCCTCCTTTTGGTCCTTGTTCATTCCTCTGGTAAATTCTTTAACTCTTTCGTCAAGTAGTAGTTTTCCGAGTTCATTGAAGGCAAACATATTCGCTCTATTTCCAAAAATATTTCTTAAGTCATCTAAAAATTGATCTTGATATTCTCCAGCTACTCTTATCTCCCTCCCATCCGGATCAATAAACCTCACAGGATTATTCAATCCATACACATACGGATTAACCCCATAATACTTCTCCGCCATCGGATCCACCACCGTCCATCTTCCAATCCTGCTGTCATAGAATCGGGCTCCGTAATCATAAGCTTCAAAAACTGTGCTGCTTAGTGCTTGGTTCTGGTATTCTTTGCCATTGTAGAGGTAGCGGTTGTTGTTGAGGTTGTTGGTGGAGAATGGGGTGCCAAAGGGGTAGTAGTCGGTGGATTGGAGAA
>WQYK01000114.1 GCA_009781275.1 Bacteroidales bacterium
ACCGGAATTGACTACTGCAGCGTACCTGCCATCTCGAGCATCTCTTTTGGATTAAACATGAAATTCTAACCAATAAAACTCAAATATTATGATGAAGATTTATAAATATATCATACTCAGTTGTGTATTTGCATTTGCCATGGCTTCTTGTAACGATTGGTTAGATGTCAATACCGATCCGGACGCTCCCAACAATGAGAGCGCCCTGGTTGCAAGCAGATTGCCCTGGATACAGAAATTCTGGCTTTACACTTCGGGGCCAACTAATTATCGCGCTTCTTTAGCTGCGGGGCACTACTACAGCAGTGGCGCCAACAACTTCCAACTATGCGCCACCTGGGATTTGCAGGCCGGAACCACCACCACCTCATACCAAACGTGGTTTGTAGGGGTTGCAGGCCATTTGAACGACTTGTACAACAAAGCAGAGAAAGAGGGGGCATACCACTACATGGCTATGGCCAATATTTTTCATGCAATGGGATTCATGCACATGTTAGACCTCTATAGCGAGATGCCCTATACCGAGGCATTAAGCTCTTCTCCGGTTCCTTCATACGACGAAGGCAAGGTGATTTTCTACGGTTGCATGGACAAACTTGATGAAGCCATTGCATTGCTGGGCAAAACACAGGAACAGGGCGCTACCTACCTCTCTGCCGGCGATATGTGGAATGGAGGAAATGTCAGTCAATGGATCAAATTGTGCAATGGTTTAAAAGCGCGCTTTGCCATCAAACTCTCTAAAAAGGCCGATTTGTTTGACCCTGCCGCCATTTTGGATTATATCTCAAAAGGGCCTCAGTCGAATGCAGAGAACATCCTGGCCCCGTGCTTTAATAGCGCTTCCGATGCCACCGACTATCTGTGGGGAGACCCCATCATGACCAACGGAAACTGGGACTATGTGGCGTATGGCAGCACCCAACGTGTTTCACAATTCTTAATGGACATGCTTACCAACATGCGCGGTTCCGGAGTCACTGACCCCCGGATGTCAAAAATCGTTCCCGCCACCATGTCAAACATCAAATTAGGTTCTGACGGCAGGGTTCAATCTTACGAATGGCTTCGTTCCAAAGCGGTTGATTTTTACGGTCCCTCTACCCGCCTCCTTGCAGGTGGCGCTAACTCCATTCAACAAGCAACGTTTGCCCATCAAACAGAGAGAATTAACTACACAATCGCGAATGCTGCTGCCAGAGAGGCTTTTATAGCTGATCAGCAGGGCAACCGTCCATACGAAGTGAACGGTGACGTGGTAACCGTAACCTATTTACCAGGATCTCTCTATGTAAACAGCCCCAACTACCTCTATGCAGGAGACACGGTTTATGTGAATTTACGCCAAAACTCCACCTTGACGGGCAACGGAAGTCTTGGGCCGATGGATATGAACTGGTACTACACCACTCAAGCGATGAACGCCGGAGCAGTTGGTTCAACGGGATCGTTCCAGACCCGCCCCAATTCGGATCAGGATATTTTGACCTATTATGAAATGTGCTTTATTAAAGCAGAAGTTTATCTACGTCAGGGCAATTCAGCGATGGCCTTGGCTGCGTATAAAGATGGTATCCAGGCGCATATGAATAGGATGCAGACAAAACTAACCGAATGGAGGGCTGCCGGATATACCAATCCCGATATGTGGCCCATGGATGCAGCAGAGATTACTGCTTATTTGAACAGCGCCGCCGTTTGCCAAAATGCAGGTGAATTGACTATGGCCGACATCATGTTGCAAAAATATATTGCGATGGGTTGCAGCGTAGAAACATGGAACGACATGCGTCGCTTTAACTATAGCGCCGGTAACGTAGGTAGCTTTGGCGTGGTCTATCCCGGATATGACCGCGGTCCCTTGTTTGCCGGACAAGCCAAGCTTACAGGAACTTCAAAGACAGATCCCAGATACTGGCAACGTCGCTGGAGGTTACCCGATAACCTTGAGTTGAACTATAACAGGATCAATGCGATCGAAGTAAATACGCGCGCCTTGGATATTGATATCTGGAGCTATCCGGTTTGGTGGGATTGCGCCACCGATCAGGAGTATCAAGGCTATATTGGTAAGTAAAAGATAAGCCACATAGACTGGTTTTTCAAAGCTCCCTCGTTCGTAAATAGGGCGGGGGAGTTTTTTATTGAGCAAAGTAGCTTCCGTCGTAGGTAATGCCTTCGATGGAAAAATGAAACAAGGTTTTTCGATCGGAGGTATAAAAAGAGATTTCGGCCACACCGTTTTCATCGGTTTGTACAAAGGGGTTCCAATATAGTGTGGTACGGTTGTCGTATTTAACAAGGTCATTATCTTCTTTTAGCGCATAGTTGGGCGAGTAAAATTGAGACGGTTTTTGCCAACCTAAAGGAGTGAGTAATTTGGTATTGATGATGGGCCTCCTTTCGGGAGCATGTCGTCGCGTAGAAATTAAGATGACTCCGCCAGGACTGTTATACAATGCTCCGGCTTCGGTAGAACTAAGAGCAACAATGTTCTCGATATCGCTAACAAACAGATAGTTCAAATCACCGGTACTCTCCATTTTTATTCGGTCAATATAGACGACAGGCTCATTAATCCCGGTATTTGAGAAAGAACGAGTACTTCTGAGCCATCGAAGTCCCATGTAATTCGTTCCTCCATCCCTGACGACCGAGGGAAACGAAGAGAGAATATAGTCCATGAGAAACATGCCATCAAAGGGAGCCAACTGTTTGCGTTCTCTGATTCGACTGGGTTCAAAAACCTGGTTAAAGGGCGAAGGATTGATGGTCGGCCTGATAAAAGAGGGGGCTCTTACAACAGCCGGCTCAAGCAGCGTTACTTTTTCTCCCTGATAAGTACGTGCCAATTCGAATAAAATATCGTCAGATTGGAGTTTTGGTACAGCGGTTTTCTTGTCCAAAGAGGTATAGGGAGCAAGTGAAGGGAATGAGGGATCATTGATTTCTAAGTAATAACCTGTACTCCCACGTTGTCCGGTACACGATAACACAAAAGAGGTGCTGTCCGGAAAGTCCAGAGCTTGGATGCTGAATCGCCCCGACCTGTCCATGGGTTCAAAAAGCGAAAGATCGATGGAGGGTGCATAAACAATCAGGTTAGACCTGCTGACCCGATTAAAAACGCCGGAGGCTTTCCCCGATATGATTTGCGTGTACTCTTTTTCCCATACAGGTTCCGGGGCGGTATTGGCTAAGATCGACGGGAGGTCGTAATAGCGCCAGCCTTGGGTCATCATCAACAAGTCTATTGCCTCTTTCCTCTGTGGGCGAAGAGGGTCAAAATAGGCAGCGGGATGTTCAACGGGGCCCACAAGCTCTGAGGAGAGCAACATATACGACAACAGATGTTCGGTAGATTCCTGAGGAGCAAGGTACTTATCGGTAACAGAGAGGGAAAATGTTCCTTGCACGCTCTCCTTCAAGTCATTGTGCAACTGAATGGTATAAGTTACTTTTTCCCGCTGCTTGGGCTCGGGTTTATCGGCGGTAATGGCGGCTTGAATAACTTGAGGAGGATAGACAAAAAAGATGCGTTGGGCATAGACGCGCCCCTGAGGATCAATAATGGTGGCGTGGTTGATGCCGCTAAACAAACGAGCTTCTTCAATGGCCACATTATTTTCTTTCTCAACAATTTGGTCCCAAAAAAACACCTCTCCGCCATTTGACAGGACTAAAAAGAGTCCGCTTTGTAAGAGGGATTCGGTCAATACTGTTCGTATATACCTTTTTCCGTCCCTTGCCGCTACATGAATGACGGCGCCGGTTTCGGAGGGATCTGGAAGCACTGCTTTTTGTTCTGTTCCCCACTCGCTTTGTACAATGGCGTGGTAGCGCTCGTCTTGCTTAGGATAAAACATAAAGGTTCCCATTCCGTTGTAGGAATCAGTAAAGGAGGCCACCACCGAATCTCGGCTGTTGTATACCGTACCCCTTACGCCCAAGCCTCTACCTGATGCGTCCACGGCTTTAAAGGCAACCACGGCAAGATCCCCGGGAATATACCTTCCGCTTTCGGGCAGAAACTGGATATCAAACGCACCTGGAAGGCTGGCAGTTTGGTCGGCTGCGATGTCCACTGCTGTTTCCAAAGGATTGATTACGGTTATTTCTTTATGAAACATATACGCTTCGGCAAAATTTTTCATCCACATTGTGTATGCCCGCAACGTGTATGTACCCGAAGACAGGTCGGTCTCTAATGGAATCCTTCCCGGGAATCCTTCGGGAGTTCGCTTGATCATAAGCCTTGTGAACACGGTATCTTTGATCAGTTCTACATATACGTAGTTGCTTTCGGGCATCAGGGAGAGAGGGGAGCTATTCTCCAGATAGGCGTTGAACCAAACGTATTCCCCTGCACAGTACTGTTGTTTGTCGGTGTGGAGGTAGACTTTTTCAGGAGATTCCAAGGCGGAGAAGTATCCGAAATTCCAGAGGACGGTACCTATGCTATCCTTTGGCTGGGCCTGAGAGAACAAGACGGTGACGGAGAAAGTGAAGAAAAAAAGGGAGATAGATCGTAACATGATGGGATGTTTTGAGTAGACGTCAAAGATAGAAAAACTTTCGTATCTTTGCCGTGTAAAACATAAAAACAAAAACGTAATGGCAAAGGAGAGTTTGATAAGATTTGATTGGGCAGCCAAGCGATTATTGCGCCAGAAAGCTAATTTTGTGGTGCTTGAGGGGTTTTTGTCCACCCTGCTAAACGAACGCATCATCATTGTGCGGATGTTAGAGAGCGAGGGTAATAAGGAGTATGAAAAAGACAAGTTTAACCGTGTGGATATGCTTGCCGAAAACAGCCGGGGTGACTTGGTGATTATTGAGATTCAAAATGACCGGGAGTTGGACTATTTTCATCGAATGGTGTACGGTGTATCCAAGGTAATCACAGAGTACATCCACGAAAAAGAGGAGTACAATCGTGTAAAAAAAGTCTATTCCGTAAATATTGTGTACTTTGATTTGGGTCAGGGGAAAGATTATGTTTATCATGGTCGCACGGAGTTTAAGGGAGTTCATAGCAACGATATTTTACAGTTGTCAGAGAGCCAGCAACAACAATTCAAGTGCCAAGAGGTAGGTAATCTCTTCCCCGAGTACTATATTCTTCGTGTAGAAGAGTTTAATAAAAAGGCTGTCACACCATTGGACGAGTGGATATCTTTCTTAAAGACGAGCGAAATCCCTGATGATGCACAAGCGCCCGGCTTACCTGAAGCGCGTGCTCGTTTGCGTAGGGATGCAATGAGCAAAGAAGAAAGACACTCCTACGAAGCACACATAGAAGCGCTTCGATATCAAAAGAGCGTGATTAAAACCGGACTGATTGAGGGAAGGAGAGAAGGACTGATTGCGGGAATGGCAGAGGGAA
>WQYK01000115.1 GCA_009781275.1 Bacteroidales bacterium
ACGTCCCATTCTTGCCAAGCGCCTCTGTAAAGCCATACTCTGCAATCATTTAGCCATTCTTCACCTCTTAGTTCCTCTAATGCCTCTAGTATGGATTGGAAGCAAACTCTATGGGTGCCATGCGGGTCACTGAGGTCACCTGCAGCAAAGATTTGATGCGGCTCGATTTTTTGCAGCAACTCTTTTACAATCCGAATATCGTCCGTTCCAATGGGCTTCTTCTTGACTCCGCCTGTTTCATAGAATGGCATCTCCAAAAAGTGTACCCGATCTTCTGGGATGCGTAGATAGCGGCACGCTGACTTGGCTTCGCCGCGACGAATGGCAGATTTGACTTGTTGGATAGAGTGGGGGTCGGCTTCTCCCGGTTTCTTATTTGCTAAGTCTTTAACCGCTTGTCGATATACCTCTTCTGCTATTTCAGAGGAGAAGTGATAGATATGGCTGCTGTCGCGTAAAAAATCGAGAAAACGGATCGCATCGTGGTCAAATACAGCTATGTTGCCGGAGACTTGGTAAGCTACGTGCACTTCGTGACCATGCTCAGAGAGTCGCGCCAAAGTGCCACCCATTGAGATGACGTCGTCGTCCGGATGCGGGCTAAAGATGACCACTCTTTTGGGGAATGGAGATGCACGCTCGGGGCGGGTTGAGTCGTCAGCATTGGGCTTACCTCCGGGCCATCCCGTAATGGTGTGTTGTAAATCGTTAAATACCTTAATGTTAATTTTGCTTGCAGGACCTTTTTCAGTAACTAAATCACTCATTCCGTTATCATTATAGTCTCGTGCAGTAATTTTTAAAATCGGTTTTTTTAGTTTTTTGCAGAGCCAAAACACCGCTTTACGGGTGAGCTTGTCATCCCAAACACAAGGTCCCGTTAACCAAGGGGTCTTAATGCGGGTCAATTCTGCTGCTGCCGCCTGATCCATCATTACGCGAATGGCGGGATGCTTTTGGAGATAGGAGAGGGGGTATGATTCATCCACAACGCCTTCGACCATTTTCTGCATTCCTGAAGCCCCGCCTTCGCCCCAAGCTAAGAAGTAGATCTCCTTGGCAGAGAAGATCGTATTTATTCCCATGGTGATGGCGTAATGGGGAACGTATTCAACGCCAAAAAATTCGCTCGCTGCTGAAACACGAGAGCTATAGTTTAATGTTATCAGTCTTGTAGGAGAGTTATAGGGTGAGCCCGGCTCGTTAAACCCCATATTGCTCGTCAATAGAATGTCGATACCGCCAAAAGCAACGATTTGCGCCTCGTAATCGGAACAAAATTGGGCGACTTGATTTTTATGCAGGCTGCCGTCAGGATAAAAAATGTTCTCTTTAGGAATATCCACAAAGTCAAAGAGATACTCACACATAAAACGATAGTGGCTTTGAAGATCGTCTTTGGCAATAGGGTAGTATTCATCCATTACAAAAGCCTTTACATTTTTAAAGCTCACTTTTTTATCCTTATTCAATTTAACTAACTCTTCATATACATTGATGAGGGGAGAAGAGGCGCTAAAGGCGATCACCGTATGGACGCCTTTGTTTTCATTTTGCGCAATACGTTGCGCCAATGAGCGTGCCACCAACGACGAGGCGTAAGAGGAGTCGTCAAAAATATTGATTGGAAGCTTTTCGTATCGCTTGCTAAATTCATTTTGTGTCATTAGATGCAATTTTAAATATCGGAACTATTTCTTTAAGTAAATTATCTAATAAATTTAATGGAAGCATATTTGCTCCATCAGATTTTGCTTTGGACGGGTTGGGATGAGTCTCAATAAAGAGTCCGTCTACGCCCACTGCAACGGCTGCGCGTGCCATGGTCATAATCATTTGGGGCTGTCCGCCCGTTACTCCCGACACTTGATTGGGTTGTTGTAAGCTGTGGGTAATATCCAATACCACAGGATATCCCGTATGCTTCATAATGGGAATTCCCCTAAAATCGACCACCAAGTCACCATATCCAAACTGCGTGCCTCTATCGGTAAGGATGATTTTGTTATTGCCGCATTTGCTCACTTTTTCTGCGGCAAAATGCATGGAATCAGGAGATAAGAATTGTCCCTTTTTAATGTTTACCGTTTTTCCTGTGGCAGCGGCAGCCTCCAGCAAATCGGTTTGCCGACAGAGAAACGCGGGAATTTGCAATACGTCCACGTTGTAAGAAGCCGCCATTTCAGCCTCTTGGGGCAGGTGAATGTCTGTGAGGGTAGGGACTCCAAACCGTTCTCCCACCTTTTGTATAATGGATAGCGCCTGCTCGTCGCCCAAACCTGTAAAGGAGTCGCTTCGAGAACGATTTGCCTTGCGGTAGGAGGCTTTAAAAATGTAGGGAATACGCCACTTATCAGAAAGTGCGCATATCTCTTGGGCAATCTGCATACAAAGTTCTTCGCTTTCCACTACGCAAGGGCCTGCAATGAGAAAAAAGTGTTTACTGTTTGTATGTTGTAAATGAGGAATATCGGGTAAAATCAACATAACGGTTAAGTGAATCTTTAAGGTACAAAGTTACCCAAATTTTTTGACAATGTTATTCGTCCTGACCGTACCGATATTTTTTCCACAATCGTGAGAGGTTTTTTGCCACTTCGTTTTCGCGGGGATTGTTTCCGGGGCGGTAAATTTGAGTCCCTGAGAGCTTTTCGGGCAAAAATTCCTGCTCCACAAAATTTCCTGTGTAAGAATGGGCATATTTATACCCTTTAGAGTAGCCTAACTCTTTCATCAGTTGGGTAGGGGCGTTCCTTAAATGGAGGGGAACGGGAACATCTCCCGTCTCCTTTATCAGGGCAGAGGCGCTGTCAATGGCTTCTATGGCGCTGTTGCTCTTGGGAGAAGTGGCTAAATAGAGCGCCGCTTCTGAGAGCAGAAGTCTTCCCTCGGGCATACCGATTTTGTGAAGACCATCAAAACAGGCGTTTGCCATTAAAAGGGCGTTTGGATTTGCCAAACCTATGTCTTCGGCTGCTAAAATCACCATTCGTCTGGCTATAAAGAGCGGGTCTTCGCCACCCGCCAACATACGCGCCAGCCAATAGATAGCTCCATTGGGGTCTGAGCCGCGCAAGCTCTTGATAAATGCAGATATAATGTCGTAATGCTGTTCTCCGCTTTTGTCGTAAAAAGCCAAGTTTTCCTGCAAACACGCCGTTACGGAGTGGTTGTTGATAAGAACAGGTGCACCCGGTATGGTCTGTGAAACAAGAAGTTCCACGATATTAAGCAGTTTGCGTGCATCTCCGCCAGAGAAGCGATAGAGTGCATCGGTCTCAACAATCTCAAACTTTAATGTATTTAGGTATACATCTTTATCTATTGCTCTTTCAAGTAATTGTTTAAGTTCTTCCACACCCAGCGATTTGAGTACATAAACGTGGCAGCGGGAAAGAAGCGGTGAAATGACCTCAAAGGAGGGGTTTTCGGTGGTAGCGCCAATCAACGTAATCGTTCCATCTTCTACAGCGCCCAGCAACGCATCTTGCTGTGACTTACTAAATCTATGTATTTCATCAATAAAAAGAATCGGTCGTGCAGTATTAAAAAGACGGTTTGAACGGTTTTTTTCTATAACTTCGCGCACATCTTTGACTCCGGAGCTTACCGCAGACAAAGCAAAAAAGGGACGATCCAGCGTATTGGCGATAATTTTAGCCAGTGTCGTTTTTCCCACACCCGGAGGACCCCACAAAATAAATGAGGAAAGATTATTCGCCTCAATCATGTTTCTTAAAACGGCGCCATGAGCAACCAAGTGAGATTGACCAACATAGTCTTCAAGAGAAGAGGGACGGAGACGCTCTGCGAGTGGAGTCATATTTTTCTATTTAACATAATATAAATTGTGTAAATTTTGAATCACCAAAATCTGGTGCTAATATACGATGTTTTTATCGTACCTTTGTTTATTATTTACTGATTTCATCTTTTATTCTATATGGGACGCAGAGACCGATTGATACTGGAAAATATCCTCATCACCGATATTGCCGCTGAGGGCAAAGCGTTGGCCATGGTTAACGGCAAGGTTTTGTTTGTGCCGCAAGCCATTCCCGGCGACGTCGTGGTCGTTCAGGTCACGCACCAAAAAAAGAGCTACATGGAAGGATACATTTTGCGTCTTCAAACGCCCTCTCCCGACCGCATTGCTCCATTCTGCACCCATTTTGGCGATTGCGGAGGGTGTAAATGGCAGCCCCTCCCCTACCATTTGCAGTTAGAACACAAGCAACATCAAGTATATGACCAACTTACACGAATTGGAAAGCTAACGTTACCCCAAATTCCCCCTATTTTGGCCTCAGAAAAGACGCAGGAGTACCGAAACAAGCTCGAATTTACCTTCTCCAACCGCTCATGGATTCCACGCGAAGAGTTGGCGTCCATATCTTTGGAAAATAGAGAATACCAAAATGCATTGGGTTTTCACGTTGGCGGCTTTTTTGATAGAGTCCTTGACGTCAAGCATTGTTACTTGCAGCCCGAACCATCTAACCGCATCCGCTTAGCGATAAAAGCTTTTGCCGATAAACACCATTACTCCTTTTTTGACGTAAAGAAACAGACGGGCTTTTTACGCACTTTAATGATTCGCACCGCTTCTACCGGTGAAGTCATGGTACTTATCGCCTTTGCCCACGAAGATATACCCAAGCGCGAAGCGCTGCTCAACCACCTTGTGGAGCGCTTTCCCGAGGTTACATCGCTCATGTACGTCATCAACGGAAAACGGAACGACACTTTTGAGGGATTGGAGGCGCTCCCCTATTTTGGCACACCTTATATTATAGAGCAAATGGACTCTCTCAAATTTAAGGTAGGCCCCAAGTCGTTTTACCAAACCAACTCTCAGCAAGCGTATCAGCTCTACACCATTGTTCGCAACTTTGCGGAACTTACCGGCAACGAACTGATATACGACCTCTACACAGGCGCAGGAACCATTGCCCTCTTTTTATCGCGTGGGGCCAAAGAGGTGATTGGAATTGAATATGTAGAAGAGGCTGTGGCAGATGCACGTGAGAACGCCATGATGAACGGCATCACCAACTGTCGCTTTTATGCGGGAGATATGCGCAAAGTGCTAAACAGCGATTTTATCTCCCAACACGGTATTCCGGACGTCATGGTGTTAGACCCGCCTCGTTCAGGCATTCACCCCGACGTAATTAAAGCTATTGTTGAAGCGACTCCTGCTAAAATCATATATGTGAGCTGCAATCCAGCTACTCAAGCACGTGATTTACAACTACTTTCTGAGAAATATCAAGTTCAGGCAGTGCAAACAGTTGATATGTTCCCCCACACACATCATGTTGAAAATGTCGTACTTCTTAAACAATAACACAATTTGCGCTTTGGCGACTCC
>WQYK01000116.1 GCA_009781275.1 Bacteroidales bacterium
ACAATATGCTCTTTTTTATGAGCGATTACGGCAAAGGCTCCACCATGCTGCGTCTCTCCAACGACGGGCGGAGCGTATCCAAAGTCTGGGAGATGCCCGAACTGAGCCACCAATTTGGGCACGTGATCAAGTTTGGCAACTATATCTATGGCTCCGGGCAAAGGACTACCTGGTACTGCGTAGATTGGCAAACGGGCAAAATCATGTACAGCGACAATACGCTGGGGGTGGGTAATGCCATTTCAGCAGACGGGATGCTCTATGTCTACTCCGACAAAGGAGAGATGGCGCTGGTAAAGCCCAATCACGAGAAGTTTGAAATCGTCAGCATGTTTCCCATCACGTTGGGTACAGAGACACATTGGGCGCATCCGGTCATCCACAAAGGTGTGATGTATGTGCGTCACGGGGATACGTTGATGGCGTATAAAATTAAGTAGAGATGACAGATCAGGAACGGGAGCGAGGTATCTACAAAGTGACCCTTTGGGGTAGCTTTTTGAACATTCTTCTTGTGGCATTTAAGTTTGTCGCAGGCGTGGTGGGCAATAGCGCCGCGATGATTGCCGACGCCTCTCATTCGCTGTCTGATTTGATCACAGACGTGATTATCATCGTATTTGTGCGAATTTCGAATAAGCCCAAAGATAAAAATCACGACTATGGACACGGCAAATTTGAGACTTTTGCCACACTGTTGATTGGAGTTATTTTATTGGGAGTTGGGTTGGGTATTGCGTGGAATGGGATCTCTACCATTCTTTCTGTTATGGAGGGAGCGTCACTCGAAAAGCCCGGTATGATTGCACTCTATGGAGCAATTGCAACCATTGTATCCAAGGAGGCATTGTATTGGTACACGATTGTCCGGGCGCGAAGACTAAAATCGGACGCCTTAACGGCCAATGCGTGGCATCACCGCAGTGACGGGCTTACTTCAATCGCCACCACCATAGGTATTGGAGGCGCTATTTTTCTGGGTGACAAGTGGACGATTTTAGACCCTCTGGCTGCCATGTTTGTCAGTATCTTTATTGTCATCATGGCTTACAAAGTGATGAAACCTTGTTTTGGGGAACTGATGGAAAGGTCTTTGCCGGATGAGGTGGAAAACGAAATCATCTCCATTGTGGAATCTTTTGACGGGGTCAGCGATCTGCACAACCTGCATACCAGAAAACTGGGGAATCACTGCGCCATTGAGTTTCACATCCGGATGGACGGAAAAACGTCGTTGGCCGAGGCTCACGATAACATCACCCTAATTGAGCATCGACTAAAGGAACGTTTTGGACAAAAATCGCACGTGATTATTCATACCGAACCTGTTAAATAACAATTTAAATTTTTATATCATGTCTGCAAAAAATACAAATCATTTGAGTCGCAGGAAGTTTTTGGGAACTTCTGCACTGGGAATAGCCGGAATCACGATCCTTCCGAGTTTTGCACTAAACAAAAAAGGAGCGCAAGGCGCCATGCCATCGAGGCTAAAAAAGTTGATCAAAATAAGCTCTTATGCCCATAAAGAGATGATTGAAGATCTATCGGAATGTTCTGAGACCAGGTGGTTAAGCAAAAAGGTGGAGCGTTCTATCCCCATATACTCAGGTGAAAGCATTGGAAACGTGACGGTTTCCGGAAGAGCGACCTTGGAGGTGGCCAAAGAGATGAAACATGAGGGAAAAAGCTGCATCTGTCTGACAACCAATACGGAGATTGAGAACATTCAGCCCCGCGCCGGATGCGGGATCGAAATCAATTTGGGCAAAATCGACCTATCCTCCTACAACCGTATTTCTGCATGGGTTTACCCTGAGGCTATTGGTTATCAGAATTTCTACTTTCATTTTTCGATTGGAAATCCCGGAAGAAGTCAACTGCATGCGCCCTGCTTGCTCCCCAACAAATGGAATCACGTAACGTGGGAAATCACCGACATTGAGCGTAACGCCGTAGAGAGACTCACCATCTCTCCCTACCTTGGGGGGTGCCCTCCCGAGGGGTTGCCGACCTATAAGGTCTATTTCGGAGAAATCTCTGCGGAAAAAGTCGAAGCAGACCCCGAATTTGGTTGGAACCTTAACGATCGAATCGCCTACTGCCACAGCGGATACCTGCCTAAAATGAAGAAGATTGCAATCGCTCAACATGTAACCGAAGCGCGCTTTAAACTGTGTGATGTAAAAAACAACGTGGTCTTTGAGCGTTTCGTCAGAAAAATTGAGCACCAATCAGGCATATTTTATGAACTTGATTTCTCTGATTTTACTACATGCGGAGCGTACTACCTTAAAGTCGACAACCGTCAGACTAAACCATTCATTATTGACGAACAAGCCCTTGACGAATCGATCTGGAAAAGCATGAACTTCCTGCGCCTGTTAAGGTGCGGAGAAGATGTGGCCGGGGTGCACAGCGCCTGCCACTTGAATTGCAAAGTCATTCACCCACAGACCCAAGCGACCGTTCCAAGTTTTGGAGGCTGGCACGACGCCGGCGACCTATCCCAATTTGAAATCTGTACGGCAGAGATGGCGCAGGCGATTTTAGAGTTGGCCATAAAAGTCAAAGATAAAGACAACGTACTCTATGACCGTCTTTTGGAAGAGGGCAAGGTGGGCATTTCGTGGTTATTGAGAACACGCTTTGGCGATGGGCTTAGGGCATTGGCAGTCAGCTACGGCATGTGGCGCAACAATGTGCTTCAACCGGATAACGAGAGCATCAGGAGGAGCGTCGGAGAGAACGGGCCGTTTGAAAACTTCTTGGCTGCCGTTGCCTGTGCAGTGGCTGCCGGAGTCTATAAAGAGACGGACGCCATCTTTGCCGATTGGTGTTTGCGGGCAGCCGAAGAGGACTTTGCTTTTGCAAAAGAGGGTTACCAAAAGGGAATCTACTCCAGGCGCTGGGGCACCAATGTGGACTCACAAGTTTGCGGCGCTGCTGCTTTGGCCGCCGCAGAACTCTATGCCTTAACGGGAAAGGAGGAGTATGGATCGATGGGAGCCCAATACGCAAAAACAATCTTAGCCTGTCAAAAGAGCGACTATCCCGACTGGAAGATTCCGATTCGGGGCTTTTTCTACGAAGACCCCGCCCATACCAAAATGCTCACCTACGAACACCGGGGACATGAGCAATCCCCTGTTCACGGCCTGGCTCGTCTCTATGAATTGCTTCCCAACCATCCCGACCGTAACAAATGGAAAGAGGGCTTGGAGTTGTATCGTGAATACACCTACAAAACGTGTGAACTGGCCCCTCTATACCACTTGTTACCCGCCCACGTATATGAACTTGGCAAGCTCAATATGGAGCGTTTCTCCATAGGCGCAAACAACGCAGAGAGGGCGCACAACGATTTGCAGGAGCAAGTCAAGGCAGGAATGAAACTAAGCGACGATGCATATTTACGCATCTTTCCCGCCGCTGCCAGGCGCGGTTTTCACGCCACACAGTTAAGCAAAGCCAAAGCCGTATCGATCGTGGGTCGGGCGCTCAACGACCCAAAACTTATTCAGATTGCAATGAATCAGGTAGAGTGGGTCCTTGGGAAGAATCCGTTTGCCTCCTCCACCATGTATGGAGAGGGGTATAACTACCACCCCTTGTACGTTGCCTTCTCTCGCCAAATGGTGGGCTCACTGCCGGTCGGAATCAAGACCAGAGGCAACGCCGACCTGCCCTACTGGCCGGTGATGAATAACGCCGTGTACAAAGAGATTTGGGGACACACCACCGGCAAGTATCTGTTTGTTTTGGCTGATGTCATTTAATTCTGGAAAGAGGTGATGCCATCAAAATCTCCAAAGTCTATCGTAGTGTTCGTCACCATATTTGTCGTGGTGGTTTATGTTGGACTCGTTGTTTGGTGGCATCTATATAGTCCATCCCAAGGTATAACCATTCAAAACCCCGGAGCCGATAACCGCCCTGACGGGACATCGCGTACTGCTGACGACGTGGTGATTGGAGAGTTCTTTATGCGTTATGGAGAGGGGGCATCTTCTTTGAATTTGCAAGGGGAGTGGCCAGGATTTAGGGGAGGAGATTATCAGAATGTTGTGCACATAAACGATGGGGTTGATTTTTCGTCCGACTTTCCTGTGTTGTGGAAAGCAGAGACAGGAGAAGGACATGCGGCGCCCGTCATCCATAAGGGTTTGGTCTATTTTCTCGACTACGACGAGAAGTTGCGCTCCGACATGTTGCGCTGCTTCTCCCTGGAATCGGGTACGGAGCTTTGGCGCAGGTGGTATCGGGTGCCCATGAAGCGTAACCATGGATTCTCGCGCACCGTTCCCGTGATCAACCACAAATATATCTTTACATTTGGCCCCGAAGCACATGTAATGTGTTGCGACCTCATTACCGGTGATTTAAAGTGGACGTTGGATGTAAAAAAACAGTTTGACACCCAAGTGCCGCGCTGGTATTCGGGGCAATGTCTGCGGATAGAAGATAATCAACTGATTATAGCTCCTTCCGGAGAGGAGGTTCTCATGGTCGGAGTCGATTGTGATACGGGCGAGGTGGTTTGGCAAACGCCCAATACGCTTGGATACAAGATGTCGCACTCCTCTGTGGTGCCCATGACGATTCTAGGGAACAAGACGTTTGTATATGCTGCGGAGGGAGGTGTTTGCGGCGTTTCGGCAGAGGCAGCAGACAGAGGCAGGCTGCTGTGGAGCGTCGATAAGTGGAAACCGTCGGTCATTGCGCCCTCTCCGTTGCAACTATCGTCCGACAAAATCGTGCTGACGGCAGGTTACGGAGCGGGTGGCGCGTTGTTACAGGTGAGGTATGTGGACGGAAAGTGGTCGGCAACCATTATCGATCAGTATAAACCGTCCGAAGGGTTGTCAAGCGAACAGCAAACACCCATATTATACGAGCAAATGGTCATCACCATTCCCCCCAAAGATGGCGGCGGATTGCGCGGAAAATTGGTCGCCTACTCACCCTCCAATATTCGTACTCCTATATGGGAATCGGCAGCAACCGAACGCTTTGGGTATGGCCCCTATATGGTCATTGGGAGCCACCTGTTTGTGCTAAAAGACGATGGTGAGCTGTATGTCTATAAGTTGGGACAGAGAGGAATGACATTGGTGAAGAGACAACGTGTGATGGAGGGCATTGATGCGTGGGGCCCCATGGCGTATGCAGATGGGTATTTGATTGTACGTGATGACCATTGGGTTTATTGTTTAAAGATTGATTGAAAAGTGTATGAACAAAGGAATCAAGATAGCATTAAACATTCTGGTATTCATTCTGATTGTCGGATTTGGGTACTACATGATTCATTCTATTATGTCGGATGATAAAACGACTCAATCGGGCGAGAAAGAGGCGGAAAAAGG
>WQYK01000117.1 GCA_009781275.1 Bacteroidales bacterium
CGCCAAAAGTTTGCAGCGCTCCACAATTTTGACCCAAACGACCGCTCCGCCCTCTATATCAACAACCTTTTTGAGGAGTCGCTCAAAATCCAAAAAGTCTTTGGCGTGGTCAACATCTTTCTCATCATAGTAGGATTAGCCTCTATGATGGCAGGTATTGTAGGTGTAGGCAACATCATGGTAATCACAGTAAAAGAACGCACAAGAGAGATTGGCATCCGTAAAGCCATCGGCGCCTCCCCCGGTTCAGTTTTAAGACTCATCATCTTTGAATCGATCTTTGTCACCACCTGCGCCGGATATATAGGCATTGTATTGGGCGTAGGCCTCACCGAGCTAATCGGCTCATTCCTATCAAATCAAGTAGATGGCACCACCATATTTCTTGACCCCACCGTAAACATGGGTACCGTATTTGGCGCCACCTTCCTACTCATCGTATGCGGCATCATCGCCGGCCTAATCCCTGCCCTAAATGCCGTCAAAGTTAAACCCATAGAGGCCATGAGGGCCGAATAAAACACCATCAACATGTTCGACATCGACAACTGGAAAGAAATCTGGACCACCATCACCCGAAACAAAACGCGAAGCATCCTCACCGCCTTTGGCGTCTCATGGGGCCTCTTCATGTTCATTATCTTGGTAGGATTTGGAAACGGATTCAGAGATAGCATCATGGACAATTTCGCAGGCTTTGCCTCCAACTCCTGCTTTGTATACACCAACCGCACCAGCGAAGCCTACAAAGGCCACCGTAAAGGCCGCTCATGGAGCATGAACAGTAAAGACCTCCGCATCATTCGTGAAAAAGCACAATCCGTTGAATATCTTGCCCCCATGATTTTTGCCGACGGTACATCCATACGTGGCAATAAAAAAGGCGCTTACAGCGGATGCGGCGTATACCCCGACCAATTTAACATTCAAAACATGGAGATACAATACGGCCGACTGATTAACGAAATAGACATCATGGAGCGCAGAAAAGTATGTTTCATAGGACAGGAAGTGTATGAAACGCTCTTTAACGTTGGAGAAAACCCACTAGGACAAAACATCCGCGTGGGCGGCATCTACTATCAGGTAGTTGGCGTTGGGAAATCGATTTCGAGAGGCGTATACATAGGAAGCAACCCCTCAAGAACTGTATACATCCCCTTTACCACTCTCCAACAAACAGTCAGCCGGGGCGACGCCTTCTATTTCTTGGGCTGTACCGCCAAACCCGGATACCGCGCCTCCATCGTCGAACAGGAGATCAAAGAGATTATCAAATCCAACCACGAAATCTCCCCTACCGACGATAAAGCAATCGGAAGCTTTAACATCGAAGAAGAGTTCCGCAAAATCAACATCCTCTTTAGCGGGATCAATATCCTAATATGGATTGTGGGAATGGGCGCACTCTTATCTGGTATTATTGGCATCAGTAACATCATGTTAGTAACCGTACGTGAACGCATGCGTGAAATCGGCGTCCGCAGGGCAATCGGAGCCAAACCCCTCACCATCCTTACCCAAATCCTAAGCGAAAGCTTTGTATTGACCACCCTTGCAGGCATCGCAGGCTTCATCTTTGGCGTACTCATCCTCACCGCCCTGCAACAAATTATGGGCAGCGGCACCCCCGACGGAGGCTCATTTGTAATCATCCCCTTCGTATCCTTTAACCTTGCCTTAGCGGCCATGGCCATACTGATTGTATCAAGCCTTTTAGCCGGATTAATGCCCGCCATCAGAGCGCTAAGCATTAAGGCGATTGACGCAATTCGTGACGAATAATAAAATAAAAAAACATATCAACATGAAAAAAATCTTTAAAATTTTAGTCTGGACGCTTGTAGTAGCTATTGTATTAGGCACCTTTTACATGCTGTGGAAAAAGTCGCAGCCAAAAGAGATCGCTTACGACATCATCACCGTTGAAACAGGTGACATTGAGAACACATCCGTAGCCACCGGTAAGGTGTCGCCACGAGACGAAGTAATGATTAAACCACAAGTATCGGGCATCGTATCTGAACTTAGGAAAAATGCCGGCGACCTTGTCAAAGCGGGTGAAATCATCGCCGTAGTCAAAGTCATCCCAGAAATGGGCTCCTTAAATGCAGCCGAATCACGCGTAAAAATCGCCGAAATCAACTTCAATCAAATCACCGCCGAACACGAACGCCAAAAGCGTCTCTTTGATCGCGGCGTGATTGCCAATCAAGAGATGGAAAAGGCGCAAGCCGATTTTGACAAAGGACGTGAAGAGCTGGAGAACGCCAAAAACAACCTCGACATTGTAAGGGACGGCATCTCCCGCAAAATGGCGCAACAGAGCAACACCCAAATCCGTTCCACCATCGACGGCATGATTTTGGACATTCCCGTCAAAGTAGGAAACTCGGTCATCCAGTCCAACACCTTTAACGACGGCACCACCATTGCCACAGTCGCCAACATGAACGACATGATTTTTGTAGGTAAATTGGACGAAACCGAAGTGGACAGGGTGCACGTGGGCATGCCCATTAAACTGATTGTGGGCGCCATCAACAACCACAAATTTGAGGCGCTGCTTGAGTACATCTCTCCCAAAGGCGTTGAAGAGAACGGAGCTATCTTGTTTGAAATCAAAGCCGCCGCCACCATTCCCGACTCTGTGACCATTCGTGCGGGCTATAGCGCCAACGCAGAGATTGTGGTGGCAAAAGCCGACAGCGTATTGCGCGTTCCCGAAAGCACCCTTAGCTTTAGCGGCGACTCCACCTTTGTTTACCTGCTAACCGATTCCATTGCCAAACCAAAAGTGTTTGACAAGACACATATTATCACCGGCATCTCCGACGGTATCTTTATTGAAGTGAAAGAGGGGGTCGAACAGGGAATGAAAGTACGTGGCAATCAAAAACTATAACACCATGAAACGATACCTTACCATTACCGTCCTTGCACTCCTTATCACAGGAAACAGCTTTGCACAAAAGAGATGGACGCTTAGCGAATGTACTCGGTTCGCTATTGAAAACAACATCGAAATCAAGCAACAGGAGCTCTATGTAGAGAATTCTGAGATTGAGCTACATACAACTAAAAGCAGCCGTCTCCCCAATTTGAGCGCAGGAGCAAGCCAAAGCCTTAACTTTGGACGCTCTCCCTCCATGGCAACAGGCATCTACGAGCAAAACACATCCGCAGGAACGGGATTCTCCATATCGTCCTCTCTACCTGTGTACAATGGCATGCGCATATCCCACGAAATCAAAAACAACGAAATCAACCTTAAAGCTGCCGTAGAGGGGCTTAACAAGGCAAAAGAGAATTTGTCGTTGAACGTAGCAGCGTACTACTTAGAGGCGCTTTTCAAAAAAGAGATTCTCAAAGTGTGCGCAGAACAATGCGCCTTGACTAACCAACAGATTGAGCGTACCAACATCATGGTTCAGGAGGGTAAAGCGCCGTTGTCGCAACTCTATGACATCAAAGCGCAGCTTGCCAAAGAGGAGACCACCCTCGTCAATGCGCAAAACGACCTCTCCCAATCGCTCCTCAACCTTGCGCAGTTGCTTAATATTACTGATCCAAATCAATTTGATATCTTAGAGCCGGAAAGCGTGGAGTCAGTCAACATCGCCTTTATCCAAAATCCCGATATGGTGTATGAAGCTGCCTTGGGAGTGAAGCCGTTGATTAAAGAAGCCGAATATAGACTCCAGAGCAGCGAAATGGGTGTACAGATATCCAAATCGCTCTTTCTCCCCTCAGTCAGCTTTGGTATTTCTTACAACAACGGATTTAACTATCTCTTTGGCAGCGATGTGAACAATATCAGCCTCTCATCTCAAATCGGCAACAACCAGCGTCAAGCCATTGGGCTCAATATTAGCGTTCCGATTTTTAATCGATTCCAAACGCGCAATCAGGTTCGCTCTGCGCAGTTAAATGTGAAAAACAGGGCGTTGGAGTTGGATAATGCCAAACTGTCGCTGCAAAAAGAGATTCAGCAGGCATATCGCAGCGCTGTGGCTGCACAGGCAAAGTACCTCTCTACAGAGAAGGCGCTTGAAGCTACTTTAGAGGCTTTTAAGTATGCGCAAGAGCGTTACCAGCTACAAATGATTTCAGTTTATGAATACAGCGAAGCGCAAACCAGACTCTTTGCCAGTCGGTCGGAACAGGTGCAGGCTAAATATGATTTTTTGTTTAGGACTAAGATTTTGGACTTTTACAGGGGTGGGGAGATTGGGTTGTAGTTTACTTGTTTTTACGATATTAAGTACAACGTTTATGTTGATTTCTCAACTATATATGCTTTGTTTTTTTCGAATTGATATACCTGTTTTAAAAAAGACGGAACAAAATGTAAGAGTTCTTCAATTTTACTTGTCGTTGAATTTAATATAACAACGCTAATAGGAAACTTTTCAAAATTTTGTTGGAACAACATATTTTTATCAATTGTCAAAAAAATATCAAAACTGTGAGCAACACACAAAGAGAGGAGTTTTCCATTCTTAACCCCACACCATCCCATTTCAACAATAGTAAAAACCTCAAAATCCTTTAAATGAGACTTCATTTTTTTGGTGACACATTCGTCAAGCAACACTTTCATACAAGATAGCTGATGAGGTTTCAACTAATTTTTTTGATATTTCGAGGATGCGAATTGCTTGATGTCTCTTGACACTTTCGAAATCAGTTAAAAAATCATCCACTGTTTCTCCAGTTTCTAAATAGTCAAAAAGATTTTTGATGGGAACACGTGTGCCCAAAAAAACCGGCGTTCCGCCTAAGATATCCATGTCTATATTTATTACATCGCCATATCTACCCATTTCATGTTCGATTACAATTGTTAATACAAATTTAGTGCACAAATATAACTGTTTTTTCTTAATGTGTACCGAAATAACTCCGACACAAAAGTTTTCGATTTTCCTAATAATTGCCGTTCATATTTTATTGCATCATGATGGAAAAAGTTGTCTAATTCAATATCACCGCACGTAAACGGCAAGCCTTGTTGCGTTATTTCATCGGCATGCGAAAAAATAACACAATTGTTTCTAAGAAATCCCATATTTTTTAAAAGGGTAAAGTACCAAGCCTTCTGGCGTTTTCAATAATTTCTTTGTAAGAAGCAACTGCTTCCTCAGAGAGTCTTTTTGTACCCCGTTTCTTTTCGTTTGCCTTTGCTTCTTTGATAAACCGGCGGGCAACTTCTCCTTCAAGCACCGGAATCCCTCTAACACTCATTGCATTCATGGCCATTTAATTTAAAAGATTATGTCGCGAAGTTACAAAAAAACCTTATAACCCCGACACAAAAGTTTTAAACTTTTGCATCGGGGTTATTGAATTACAACC